>NZ_MEFH01000055.1:0-148401 GCF_001725095.1 Sphingopyxis sp. SCN 67-31
GCCGCGATTATGCCGATCGGCGTCACCCATAACCCGCGCACAAAAAGTAGATTGGCATGACATCCTCAGCATAATTACGCGGTCGGCATAATGGCTGTTATGCCGAGCTCGGCATAACAGCCATGATTTGAGTTGGCTTCCGGTCGGCGCGTGTTTCTCGGGACAATCGACCAGCGCCAGCCATTCGCGCTGCTGCGCCTTGTTGGCGAGAGTCAGGTGCCGCATCGTCGCCGCATCGATTTTCTCAGCGCGATACATATTGCGGATGCGGGGGAGCAGATTGCCGATGGCGAGGGTCCGCTTCACCTGCAAGCCGGTCAGCCCGAAGGTGAGCCCGATATCCTCGACGCTCCGCCCTTCACGGACAAGCCGCGTGAAGGATTCGCAGCGGTTCACCTCATCGGGGTCGAGGCGGGCGATATTCTCGATCAGCGAGGCTTCCAAGGCCGCCGCATCGTCCCCGGCTTCGATCACCGCGCAGGGCAGCGGGTCGATGCCGTCCTGTTCCTCGGCCACGGTCAGCGCCGCGTGATAGCGCCGCTTGCCTGCAACGATCTCATAGGTGCCTTCCGCTTCGCTCGGTCGGACGATCAGCGGTACGAGGATGCCGCGCGCCCGCACCGACGGCAGGATGTTCGTGAGGTCCGGCTTCTTCGTGATTCCGCGCATGTTGGCGGACGACACGACAAGCCGCGACAGTTCGATATGCTGGAAATCCATGATTTCTCTCCTAGCTCCAAAACCACCGCAGCCCCGGCTGAGCGGGGGGAGCGGCGAGAGCGACCGGAGAGGCCCGCCACCAAGGCAGGGCGCACCCGAAGGGTCGGAACAGAGTGGAGAACCCCGCAGGGGTTGCGCTCTGCCGGGCGGGGCTCAGAGGAGAGCGACGCTCCCACCGCACGGCCGGAGGCCACCGCCATCGCGCGGCACGCGCGATGACCTTCGGGCCGGAGCCTGGCTCCGGCCCCTTCGCGTCAGCGATCGTCACGGCGTCAGCCGACGAGACGGCGCGTAGCGGCGGCTCGGTGGAGCGCAGCGACATAGAGCGCGACCGCCGCAGGCGGGACGCCAAGTACTTCACCTCGACATCATAATGGGCATGATCGGCACTGAAATGCCTCACCCATTGCCCCGTCAGGCGGGGTGCTCCAGAGTCGCACACAGCGGGCAGACCACCGAACAGGAGGTATGCGGCGATATGCAAATGGACATCGCGACATGATCGCGGACCCCGCGATTTCGCCAGAACCCGATCCGGTTCTTTTCGGAGCTTTCCTATCGTCGCTTATTGGCGCCTGGAGCCGCCGATTGAGCGCCATTGTTCGCCAGCGCCTGTTTTTGCACTCTATGGTGCGATGGTGCTGGAATGCGGCGAAAAGGCGCTTGCGCCGCAAGAGGCCACGCCCAAGATTTACTCGCAGGGGGCATCGTCAACCACCGCCTGTCGGAGATAATCCCCCATGCCCTCTCCCGAACGTATCATTCGTCTGAAGACCGTCCTCGACCGCACGGGCCTGTCGCGCTCGACCATCTATCGCAAGATGGCCGAAGGCAGTTTCCCGCCGCAATTGAAGATCGGCATTCATGGTGCAGGCTGGCATGAATCGGCGATCGATCGCTGGGTTTCCAACCCCGCCGCCTATCGCCCGGACAACGATAACGACGTGGAGCGCGGCGATGCACGAGGATGACCCGCTGCCCAAAGGGAATATCGCTCCCGCCAATGACAATGCGCCCGTTCTGCCCGCCGCTCAAGTCGAGGTGGCGCTGACGCGGATCGCCGAAGCGGTCGGACGGCATATCGCCCGCGAGCATATTCGCGCGCGCAAAGCGGCGAACGACAATGAGCCGGACGGGAAAAAGCCAAACCCGCCAAAGCATTGACGCTAGGGTCTCTGGGCGCGACACTGTCTTATCCGGTTGGGGAGGCCTGCTGCCCGCCACTCGAAAGGGAGACGCCATGATCCGCGCCGCGCTCTACGCCCGCTATTCCTCCGACCAGCAAAACCCGGCATCCATCGCCGACCAGCAGCGCATCTGCCGCGAGCACGCGGCACGCGAGGGATGGCAGATTGTCGGCAGTTTCGAGGACGCGGCGATCTCGGGATCGAGCATGATCCTGCGTCCCGGTGTCCAGAAGTTGCTTGCCGATGCACAAGCGGGCAAGTTCGATATCGTCGTGGCCGAAGCGCTCGACCGCATATCGCGCGATCAGGCCGATATCGCGACCTTCTACAAGCATCTCCAGTTTGCAAGGGTGCCGCTCGTCACCCTCGCCGAAGGTGAAATCTCCGAGCTGCATGTCGGGCTCAAGGGGACGATGAACGCATTGTTCCTGAAAGACCTCGCGAAGAAGACGCATCGCGGCCTGCGTGGGCGGGTCGAGAAGGGCTTCTCTGCCGGTGCGGTCGGCTATGGCTACCGGATGGTCCGCCGCCTCACCAGCGAGGGCGAGCTGGTACGCGGCGAACGCGAGATCGATCCGATGCAGGCATTGATCGTCGAGCGCGTCTTCCGCGAGTTCGCGGACGGCAAGAGCCCGCTCGGCATTGCGCGCGACCTCAACGCCGATGGCATCCCCGGTCCGAAGGGGCTTGCGTGGCGCGATACCAGCATCCGCGGCGACGTGCGACGCGGCACCGGCATCATCAACAACGAGCTTTATGTCGGCGTCCGCGTCTGGAACCACAAACATTATGTCACCGATCCGGGCAGCGGCAAGCGGGTCACGCGCTTCAATCCCGAATCCGAATGGATCAGGAACGAGGTGCCCGAGCTTCGCATCGTCAGCGACGAGATGTGGCAAGCGGCCAAGCGCCAACAGGCGGCGCTTGCCGAGCGCCATACCGGGATCAGGGAGGCGGCGCGGGCCCGCGCGCTCCTGAATGCGCGGCGTCCCGCCTATCTGCTTTCGGGCCTCCTTGAGTGCGGCGTCTGCGGCAGCACCTATGCCATCGTCGTCGATGACCGCTATGGCTGCGTCGGTCATCATCGCAGCAGCAACTGCCCCAACGGCCGGACAATCCGGCGCGAGGAGTTGGAGCGCCGAGCGCTCGCGGGTATTAGCGACAGGCTGGTCACGGCTGACAAGATCGATGCCGCCGTTGCCGCCTATGCCGCCCACATCAACCGGGAGAACCGCGAGCAGCGTGTTCAGGTCGATGCCGACAAGCGGGCGCTTGCGACGGTCGAGCGCGCCATCGCCGGGATCATGGCGGCGATCGAGGATGGGCTGTATCAGCCGACTATGAAAGCGCGGATGGCCGAACTCGAACGGGAGAAGATTGAAATCACCACGCGCCTTGCCGAGGCGCCCGCCGACGTTCCCGACGTCCATCCCGGCATTGCCGAAATCTACAAGCGCAAGGTAGCGGCGCTCACCGCCACGCTCAAAGACCCCGAAACCCGGCTTGATGCCTCAAGCGATATCCGATCGCTCGTCGGCAAGATCGTCCTGCATCCGGGCGCAAAGCGCGGCGAGGTTCATGCCACACTCCACGGCTCGCTCATCGGGATATTGGACTTCGCCAACGATAACCCGCACTCCGAAGCCCGAGTTATAACATCGGTGGCCCCGGGTTCGCGGAAATGGCAAAGGCTGAGGAATCGCTCGCGGCCGGGATTCCGTGCGTCTTGTAAAGGGTCGCGGCACGGGTGATAGCGGCGGACGATGACCGCACCGTCCGCCTCCCGTCAGTCCGCGCTCGACCGGCTAACCGCCAACGCGCCTTTCCTTGCCCGGCTCGCCGAGATCAACCCCGACGATGTCGCCCGTTTCCTGGACGAGGGGACCGACGCCGCGCTCGCGCGGGTTGCGCCGCCCGCGCCTGGCGACGACATCATGCGCGGCCTGCGCCAGTGGCGCGGGCGGATCGCGCTGCTGCTCGCGCTCGGCGACCTGTCGGGCGAGCATGACGTCGCGGCGACGACGCGGCATCTGACCGCCTTTGCCGATGCGGCCTGCGACGCCGCGCTCGCCGCTGCCTTTGCCGAGCGCGTCCCCGACGAGGCGCCGCGCGGGCTGGCGGTGATCGCGCTCGGCAAGCTCGGCAGCCACGAACTCAACTATTCGTCCGACATCGACCCGATCCTGATCTTCGACCCCGCGACGCTGCCGCGCCGGTCGCGCGACGATCCCGACGAAGCGGCGGTGCGCATCGCGCGGCGGATGGTCGAGATCTTGTCGGCGCGCACCGCCGACGGTCATGTGCTGCGCGTCGACCTGCGGCTGCGCCCGCATCCGGAGGTGACGCCGATCGTGCTGCCCGAAAGCACCGCCATCTCCTATTATGAATCGCAGGCGCTGGCGTGGGAGCAGGCGGCGTTCATCCGCTCGCGCGCCTCGGCGGGCGACCGCGCGCTCGGCGAGCGCTTCCTCGCCGCGATCCAGCCCTTCATCTGGCGGCGCAGCCTCGATTTCCGGCAGCTGCGCGAAATCGGTGCGATGAGCGACCGCATCCGCGACCATTTCGCGCAGGGACAGGCACTCGGCCCCGGCTACGACCTCAAGCGCGGGCGCGGCGGGATTCGCGAGATCGAGTTCTTCGCGCAGGTTCACCAGCTGATCTATGGCGGTCGCGATCCGTCGCTGCGCGTGCCTGCCACGGTCGACGCGCTCGCCGCGCTTGCCCGCGCCGGCCGGGTCGCCCCCGACGTCGCGGAGCGGCTGACCGGCCATTATGCGGTGCTGCGGCGGATCGAGCACCGGCTCCAGATGGTCGAGGATCAGCAGACGCACAGCCTGCCGGTGCAGCCCGCCGCGCTCGACGGCGTGGCGCGGCTCGACGGGCTGGCCGACGGCGCTGCGCTGCTTGCCGCGCTCGAACCCGTCGTCGCCGACGTCGGTGCCGTCTACGATCGCCTCGTCGCCGAGCGCGCGGCGCCGGGCGGCCTGCCGCGCGACGACGGCGAACTGGCGGCGGCGCTGGCGGCTGCGGGGTTCGACCCGCCCGATGCCGCGCTGCGGACGATCGCCGAATGGCGCAGCGGCAAGCTGCGCGCGCTGCGCAGCCCGGCGGCGCTCGAAGCGCTCGAAACCGCACTGCCCGAACTGGTCGGGGCGCTGGGCGCCGCGCCCGACCCCGACGCGACGCTGCGCCGGTTCGACACGCTGGTGTCGGGCCTGCCGAGTGCGATCAACTTCTTTCACCTGCTCGCCGCGCAGCCGGCGCTGGCGCGGGTCGCGACGCGCATCCTGTCGCTCGCCCCGACGCTCGCCGATGCGCTCGCCGCGCGCGTCGAACTGATCGAGGGATTGATCGACAAGCGCGCGTTCGAGGCGCCGATGGACAAGGACGGGCTGCTCGCCGAATGGGCGCCGGGGCTGGCGGGACTCGATTACGAGCGGCTGCTCGACCGGGTGCGCGACCGCGTCGGCGAACGGCGCTTCGCCTATGGGGTGCAGTTGATCGCCGGATCGGCCGATCCGCTCGCCGCCGCGCGCGGCTATGCCGACCTTGCCGAAGCGGCGCTGCAGGTGCTGGCCGACGCGACGGTCGCCGAATTCGTCGCCGCGCACGGGCGCGTCCCCGACAGCGAACTGGTGGTGCTCGCGCTCGGCCGGCTTGGCGGGCGGGCGCTGACGCACGCATCCGACCTCGACCTCATCTATCTGTTCACCGGCGACCATCTCGCCGAATCGGACGGGCCACGCCCGCTCGGCGCGACGACCTATTACAATCGGCTCGCGCAGCGCGTGACCGCGGCGCTGTCGGTGCCGACCGCGGCGGGCAAGCTCTATGACGTCGATACGCGGCTGCGGCCGCAGGGCGCGCAAGGGCCGCTCGTCGTTACCGTCGACAGCTTCGAGCGCTATCAGCGCGAAGAGGCGTGGACGTGGGAGCATATGGCGCTGCTCCGCGCGCGGCCGGTCTATAGCTCGGACGCCGCGCGCGCCGCGGTCGAGCGCGTCGTCGCCGAGGTGCTGGCAAGCCCGCACGACCCGGAAGATGTCGCGCGCGATGCCGCCGGGATGCGCGACAAGATCGCCGCGCACAAGCCGCCCGCCGGATCGCTCGATATCAAGGGCGGGCCGGGCGGACTCGTCGACCTGGAATTCGCGATGCAGGTCGCACAGCTTGCCGGCGGCCGCTGTCACGATCCCCGCATCGGCGAAGCGCTCGCCTGCCTGACGGCGGCGGGACTGGCGCCGGAGGGGATCGGTGCGGCGCACGACCTGCTCGCGCGGATGCTGGTGATGCTGCGCCTCACCGCCCCCGCGGGCGAGCCGCCGGCCGCCGCCGCGCGCCAGCTCGTCGCCAGCGCCTGCGGCGAGCCGGGCTGGCCGCAACTGCTTGCCGCGCATGACGCGGCACGGCAGGAGGTGGCCGACTGGTGGGCCTCGATTCGCCCGCCGCAGCAGGAGAAGCAAGGATGAGCGGACTTTCGATCGGCGATGCGATCCCGCCCGTGACGCTGGCCGGTGCCGACGGCGCGACCATCGACCTCGCCCGTCTGAAAGGCGCGCCGCTGGTCGTCTATTTCTATCCCAAGGCCGACACGCCGGGCTGCACGACCGAGGCGCAGGACTTCACCCGCCTCGCGCCCGATTTCGCGCATCTGAACGCGCAGGTACTGGCCGTGTCGCGCGACGCGCCGGCGAAGCTGTGCAAGTTCCGCGACAAATACGGGCTGACCGTCCGGCTGGCTTCGGATGAGGACGGCGCGGTGTGCGAAGCCTTCGGCACCTGGGTCGAGAAACAGAATTACGGCCGCACCTATATGGGGATCGAGCGATCGACCTTCCTGTTCGGCGCCGACGGCAAGCTGGCGAAGGTCTGGCGTAAGGTGCGCGTCAAGGGCCATGCCGACGCGGTGCTGGAGGCGGCGAAGGCGCTGTGACCGCCTTTCGCGCGACCGGACGGAATTGAGGACGTGACCACGCTCGGCGAAGCCGCGCGCGCGGTGCTGCTGACCGCGGACCCGCACGCCAAGCGCCGCGCGGCGCGGGGGTTCGCGCGGGCCTGGCGGCGCGGAGAGCTCGTCCATCGCTGCGACGTCGCCATGCCCGACCGGCCGGCGTGGCCCGAGCGGCCCGAACTGCTGGCGCCCGGCCGGATGCCGCGTCGCCGCGGCGGCGGGTCGGAACGCGGCCGCATCGCGATGCTGCACGCGCTCGCGCATATCGAATTCATCGCGATCGACCTTGCCGTCGATCTGGTCGGGCGCTTCGGCGGCGCGTTTCCGCGCGGCTTCGTCGACGACTGGATCGGCGTCGCTGCCGACGAAGCGATGCATTTCGCGCTGCTCGACCGGCGCCTTGCCGGCCTCGGCAGCCATTATGGCGCGCTGCCCGCGCACGCCGGGCTGTGGGAGGCGGCGGAGGCGACCGCCGACGACGCGCTGGCGCGGCTCGCGATCGTGCCGATGGTGCTCGAAGCGCGCGGGCTCGACGTCACCCCGGCCACGATCGACCGGTTCCGCGGCGCCGGGGACGAGGCGTCGGCGCGCATCCTGTCGCGCATCTATACCGACGAGATCCGCCATGTGTCGGCGGGCACGCGCTGGTTCAACTGGCTGTGCGCCGAACGGGGATTCGGACCGGCGGCGACGTGGCAAAGCCTCGTAAAATCGCGATTTCGGGGGGTGTTGAAGCCGCCGTTCAACGACTCGGCGCGCCGCGATGCCGGTTTAACGCAAGAATACTACGCGGTCATTGCTTCGTAAGGATCGACCACGCAGAACCCCTCGCGGGCAGGGATTGCATCCCATCCACAAGAACAACCGGCACCAGCGGCCTGACCGCTGGCGACAGGACAGATGCGGGGTCGATACGTGCTGAACGCTTCACTGGCGCAAAAGTTTCACCATGGCCTGATTGTTGGTGCGGCAGCCCTGATGGGAACGGCCGCGGCGGCCAACGCCGCCGAAACCGGCGCCGACGCGGGGATCGTGGTTCCCGACGAACCCGATGACGACAGCTTCACCGCCGGCGTTCCGGCCCCCGCCGAGGACAGCGAGGCACGCGCGCTCTTTCAGGCGTGGAAGCGCCTCGATACCGGCCTGGCCGCGAGCATCGGCGTCGCCGTGCCGTCGCGCCGCCCGATCGAGCAGATGTCGCTTTCCTCCTCCTACGGCATGCGGGTCCATCCGATCACCGGCCGCGTCGCGCGCCACAACGGCATCGATATTCCCGCCCCCCACGGCACCCCCATTTATGCGACCGCCGACGGCATCGTCGGCCGCGCCCAGCGCCTCGGCGGTTACGGCAATTACGTCGAGATCGAGCATGGCAACGCGATCCAGACGCGCTACGGCCACATGTCCTCCTTCATCGTCCAGCCCGGGCAGCAGGTGAAGAAGGGCGAGATCGTCGGTTATGTCGGCTCGACGGGCCGCTCGACCGGCAACCACCTGCATTATGAAGTCCGCATCGACGGCGCGCCGGTCAATCCGCTGCCCTTCGTCCGTTCGGATTCGATGGCGATCGCCGCGCTGACGGGCGACCATCTTGCGATGGGTGGTCCCGAAGACTGAATTTCATGGGTCGGAGAGGAGGGGCGCCCGCTGGCCATAAGGTCGCGGCGCCCTTTTCATTTGCGCCGAACATCCTATCTTGCCGATATGGCCTCGACCCTGTCCGATATCACCCTGTCGCCCGCCGCCGCGGCGCGCATCCGCTGGATCGCCGAACGCAAGGCGGGCGCGCTCCCCGCGCTTCGCCTCGCCGTCGACGGCGGCGGCTGCTCGGGCTTCACCTATCGCTTCGGCCTCGCCGACAGCATCGAGGCCGATGATGTCGTGACCGAGACCGACGGCGTGAAGCTGGTCGTCGATCCGGTGAGCATCGACCTGATTCGCGGCTGCACCGTCGATTTCGTGGATTCGCTGGGCGGATCGTCGTTCAAGGTCGAGAATCCCAACGCCGCCTCGGGCTGCGGTTGCGGGTCGAGCTTCTCGGTCTGAGGCCCTTTCTAAGCGACCGGCTTCCTGCCATAGCGGCGCGATGAAGATCGCAACCTTCAACATCAACGGAATCAAGGCGCGGTTGCCGCGCCTCGTCGAATGGCTGGACGAAACGCAGCCCGACATCGTCTGTCTTCAGGAACTGAAATCGAGCGACGAGACGATCCCGACGGCAGAGATCGAGGGCGCGGGCTATGGCGCGCTCTATCATGGGCAGAAGGGGTTCAACGGCGTCGCGGTCCTCGCGCGCGGCACGCAGCCGGTCGAGATCCAGCGCGGTCTCGCGGGCGAGGAAGAGGATGAGCAGTCGCGCTATCTGGAGGCCGACGTCGGCGGCGTGCGCGTCGCGTCGATCTACCTGCCCAACGGCAATCCGCAGCCGGGACCGAAATTCGATTACAAGCTGCGCTGGATGGCGCGGCTGCGCGAGCGGGCGAAGGCGCTGCTGGCGGCCGAGATTCCGACCGTGCTCGCGGGCGATTATAATGTCATCCCCCACGACGACGACGTGTGGGACCCGCGCGCGATGGCGCACGACGCGCTGATGCAGCCCGATTCGCGCGACGCCTGGTTCCGCATCCTCGGCGACGGCTGGACCGACGCGTTGCGCAGCCGCCACCCCGCGGGGCACGTCTGGACCTTCTGGGACTATCAGGCGGGCGGCTGGCAGCGCGATCATGGCTTCCGCATCGACCATCTGCTGCTCAGCCCCGCGATGGCCGACCGGCTGGTCGACGCGCAGGTCGACAAGGACTATCGCGGGCGCGAGAAAGCCAGCGACCACGCGCCGACCTGGGCGCTGTTCCGATAGAAGCATCACCCCGACACGGCGGCAAGGAGATCGGAATGACCGCGAAGAACAGCTATCAGGTCGCCGACTGGAACGGTCCAAGCGGCGAGCGCTGGGTCGCCAACCAGGCGCGGCTCGATCATATGCTCGCGGCCTTCGGCGACGCGGCGATCGCGGCGGCGGCGCCCCGGGCCGGCGAGCAGGTGCTCGACATCGGCTGCGGCGCCGGAACGACGAGCTTCGCGCTCGCCGCGCGCGTCGGGGAGCAGGGCCGGGTGCTGGGCGTCGATATTTCGGAGCCGCTGATCGCCCGCGCCCGCGCCTGCCTGCCGCCGGGTGCGCCGGTTGCCTTCGAGATCGCCGATGCCGGCAGCGGCACCGTGCCCGAACGGGCGTTCGACCTGCTCTTCTCGCGCTTCGGCGTGATGTTCTTCGACGACCCGGCGGCAGCGTTCGCGCATATGCGCGGCGCATTGAAGCCCGGCGGACGGCTCGCCTTCGTCTGCTGGCGGACGGCGGCCGAGAACGACTGGGTGCGCCTGCCGATGGGCGCGATCCGCGGCATCGTGACGCCGCCTCCGCCGCCCGATCCGGAGGCGCCCGGCCCCTTCTCCTTCGGCGACCGTGGCCGCGTCGAGCGCATCCTGGCCGATGCGGGCTTCGTCGACGTCGCCCTCGCGCCGTTCGATCATCTCGTCCCCTTCGGCCGCGGCACCACGCGCGCGGCGGCGCTCGACGATGCGGTCGAGATGGCGTTCCAGGTCGGCCCCTTGTCGCGCGCGCTCGCCGATCAGCCCGACACGATACGCGCGCAGGCGGCGGACGCGGTGCGGGCGGCCTTCGCGGAACGGCCAGGCGAGGAGTCGGTGCTGATCGACGGCGCCGCGTGGATCGTCACCGCGCGCAATCCCGCCGCCTGACCGCGCGGCGTCAGGCCAGCGGCTTGTCGTAGAGTTGATAGACGCGGTTGACGGTTGCGTCGATCGCCTCGGCGACCGCGTTCATCCCCTGATTGTCGTCGAGCACCCAGCCGATGTCGCCCTGCTGCGCGCCATAATGCGCGACGCCGTCGCGGCGGATATATTCGATCATCATGAAGGCGAGGGTGCTCGCCATGCGGCTGTTCTGGAGCCGCTTGACCACCCCCATCAGCGGCACGCGCAGCCGGCGGCTCTTCGGTTTCCGCAGCCACCAGAGCAGCCGCGCCCAATTGAAGGGCAGGAGCGAGCCGTCCATGTCGATCAGCGGTTCGTTGATGTTCGGCAGCACGATCATGAAGGCAACCGCCTCGCCGTCGACCTCTGCGACGCGGATCAGGTCCTCGAACACGATATCCTTCAGCTTCTTGCCGATATAGGCTATCTCGCTGTCGGTCAGGGGCACGAAACCCCAATTGTCCGACCAGGCATCGTTCAATATGCCCATGATCAGCCGCGCCTCGGCATCGAAGCGGCGCTTGTCGACGCGGCGGATGCGGATGCGCTCGTTCCGTTCGCCCGCCGCGACGATGCGGTTCACCAGCGGCGGAAAGCCGTCGATGATCTCGACCGCATAGTTGATGAGCTTCTTGACCGGGCGATAGCCCTCGGCCTCGATCCACGCCCGATAGAGCGGGCTGTTGTGGCCGAGCATGATCGTCGGCGGCGTGTCGAAGCCCTCGACCAACAGGCCGGGCTCGTCCCAGATCGAGATCGACAGCGGCCCGAGCGCGCGGTGCATGCCCTGGCTGCGCAGCCAATCCTCGGCCGCGACGATCAGCGCATGCGCGGTTTCCGCATCCTCGGCCTCGATCAGGCCCCAGTTGCCGGTGCCGGGCCCCATGCCCTGCTCGGCGGGCTGTTCGAGCGCGAGGAAATCGATATGCGCCGAAATGCGCCCCACCGTCCGCCCGTCGCGCCGGGCGAGGAAGAATTGCGCCTTGCCGTGCTCGAACCACGGATTCTTCCCCGGCGTCAGCAGGGCGAACACCTCGCCCTTCAGCGGCGGTACCCACGCCGGATCGCCGCGGTTGAGGCGGAAGGCCAGCTCGACGAACTCGCGCTTGTCGTGCTTCCCCTCGACGGGATGGATCGTGACCGGGCCGGCCGGATGTGCGCTCATGGGTGGTTTCCCGGATGATGGTGCCTATATGTCTGGCGAGCCAATAAGGCATAGGCGTGGCGCTGGCGACCCGCATTCGGCCATCATGCTGCCACGAAAAGATGGTGAAGACCGCGTTATGACGACGATCAATCCTTCCGCCGATCGGATCGCGACCTCGCCTGCGTCCCCGCCGGCGAATGCCGGCCCGATGGAGGCGCCGGCGAATGCCGCCAGGGCGCCCAAGTCGGCGATCGCCGACGACATGGCGATGATCCGCGCCGCGTCGGAACTGACGCGCGACCTGGTGCAGCCGAACGCGCGCATCTATTGGGCCGATTTCCTCGCTTCGACCTTTGTCGGCTACGCCGGCGTCGCGGCGGCGATCCTTGCGCCCTCGACGCCGTGGATGCTCGTGGCGGCGTTCGTCGCGGTGCTCGCCCTCTATCGCGCGGGCAGCTTCATCCACGAGATCACCCATATCCGCAAGCAGACGCTGCCGGGTTTCCGCCTTGTCTGGAACCTGCTGATCGGGGTGCCGCTGCTGATCCCGTCGTTCATGTACGAGGGCATCCACAGCCTGCACCACAACCGCACCAAATATGGCACGGTCGAGGACCCCGAATATCTGCCGCTGGCGCTGATGAAGCCGTGGACGGTGCCGCTGTTCGTCGTCGCGGCGGCCTTTGCGCCGGTCGCGCTCGTCTTCCGCTATGCGGTGCTGACGCCGCTGTCCTTCCTGATCCCGCCGCTGCGCCGCGTGGTGCGCGAGCGTTATTCGGGCCTCATCATCAACCCGCTGTTCCGCCGCAAGTCGCCCGAGGGCGAGTTTCGCCGCCAGTGGGCGTGGCAGGAGGGCGGGGCCTGGGCCTGGTCGACGCTGCTGGTCGCGGCGGGCATCTTCGGCTGGGTGCCGCTGCGCGCGCTGCTGATCTTCGGTGGGATCGCCGCGGCGAGCATCGTGCTCAACCAGATCCGCACCCTCGTCGCGCATCTGTGGGAAAATGACGGCGCGGTGCTGACCGTGACCGCGCAGTTCCTCGACAGCGTCAACGTCCCGCCGCCGGGCCTGCTGCCCGAACTGTGGGCGCCGGTTGGCCTGCGCTATCACGCGCTGCACCACCTGCTGCCCGGTGTCCCCTATCACGCGCTGCCCGAGGCGCACCGCCGCCTGAAGGATGCGCTGCCAGCCGATTCGCAATATCACCGGGCCAACTATCGCAGCCTGCCGAAGCTGGTGATGAATCTGGTGGCGGGTTCGGCGAAGGGCGGAGCGGCGGCATAGCATTTCCGGGTTCGGGCCCCTGTTCGTCATCCCGGACTTGATCCGGGATCCATTCTTTCAGCGCTGCGTGAACGGACCCCGGATCAGGTTGGCAATTATCCCTTCTCGACAAGTCACTGCTCCCCGGCGAAAGCCGGGGTCCAGATGGCACAACGCTGCCCCGCATGGACCCCGGCTTTCGCCGGGGAACAACTCCCTGCTTGCCTGAAGGGTATATATCCCGATCAAGTCCGGGGTGACGATGCGGAATAGGTCGGTTTCCCGGTTGTAGCCGGTCAGCCGATCCTATTCTTCGGTCCGGATCAGGATCATCTCGCCGATCAGCGCGAACAGGATGAACGGCCCCCACGCCGCGAGGAACGGCGGATAGGCGCCCAGATCGCCCATCGCGAGCGCGAAATTGTCGGCGACGAAATAGGCGAAGCCCAGCGCCATGCCCAGGATCGCGCGCACGAACAGCTTGCCCGACCGCGCGAGGCCGAAGGCCGCAACGGCGCCGAGCAGCGGCATCAATATCGCCGACAGCGGCCCCGAAATCTTGTGCCACAGCACGCCTTTCAGCGCGTCGACCGGCCGCCCCGCGACCTCCAGGTCGTCGATCGCGCTCTTGAGCGCGAGGAAGGGAAGTTCGTCGCCATCGACCTGCGCCAGCGTGAACTGGTCGGGGCGCACCCCCTTGGCGGCTATGATGGTGCCGAGCGGCTCGACCGTTCCCGATCGGCGGATGAAGCGCCGCGCGCCGGTGAATTCCCATCCCCCCGCGATCGCGCGGCCGCTGTCGGCCGACAGCATCGACGCCAGCACGCCGCCCTTGCGTTCGATGATGGTGACGTTACGGAGCAGCACCGCGGCGCCCTTCGTCTCGACCGTTTCGGCGTTGATCAGGTCGTCGCCAGCGCGGACCCAGACGTTGGTGCGGACCCCCGTATCGGGCGGAATCTGCGCATATTCGACCTTCTGCCACGCGCTGAGCGCCGCAGTCGCGCGGGTGACGATGCGTTCGTTGAAGGCGAAGCTGATCCCGGCGACGAGCAGCGCGGCGAGGAACAGCGGCGCGAGCACCTGATGCGCCGACATGCCGGACGCCTTCATCGCGATCACCTCGCTGTTCTGGTTGAGCGTCGCGAGCGTCAATATGGTGCCGAGCAGCACCGAAAAGGGCAGGAAGGTTTCGACGATCTGCGGAAAGCGCAGCCCGACATAGCGCCACACGTCGCTGTCGCTGTTGCCGGCGACCGCCAGTATCTTGCCGCTTTCCCCCAGCAGGTCGAGCGTCTGGAGGATCAGCACCAGCGCGAACAGGATCGCGAAGCTGCGCACCAGAAACAGGCGCCCGACATAGAGCGCCATGGTGCGCGAGGGGAAAAAATGAAGCTGATGCATCAGGCGCGCCGCTGCTTGCGCTGGAAGAGCTGGAGAAGACGGCGGATGCGCTGCCCCGCCTTCGCGGCGACGCGTTCGAGCGCGCCGATCGGCTGCCCGCCCGGCACATGCGCGAGGGTGTAGTACATCCAGATCGCGAGCGCGGCGAACAGCAGGAAGGGCACCCACAGCGCGATGATCGGGTCGATCGTCCCGCGCGCCCCCATATCCTCGGCATATTGGTTGATCTTGTGCTGCGTCACCAGCAGCACGATCGACAGGAAGACCCCGAGCGAACTGGTCGATCGCTTCGGTGGAATGGCGAGCGCGACCGCGAGCAGCGGAATCAGGAACATCGACGCCACCTCGACGATCCGGAAATGGAAATTGGCGCGCGATTCGAGGCGGGTCTTCAGCGGTTCGGCCTTGTCGTTGCCGACGACGAACAGCTCGGGGATGGTCAGCTCGCGGTCGGCGCCGCCGCGGGTGCGGAACGCCTCGATCTTGGGCAGCGGGATCGGCAGGTCGTGATTGTCGAAGCTGAGCACGCGCGGCACGGAGAATTTCGGCGATTCGTGGATCAGCACCCCGTTGGTCAGCCGCAGGATGATCGTGTCGGGATCGTCGGTGGCGAGGAACTGCCCCTGCGCCGCGGTGGCCGACACGCGCTGCCCGTCCTTGTTCTCGCCGCGCACGAAGATGCCGCGCAGGCTGCGACCGTCGTTGTAGCTTTCCTCGATGCGCAGCGTCATGCGGCTGCCCAGCTTGGTGAACTCGCCGACCTTGATCGAGGCGCCGAGCGCGCCAGAGCGCAGCTCGAACTGCAGCCCTTCATAGGCATAGCGGGCGTAGGGCTGGATGAAGCCGACGATGGCGAGGTTGATCAGCGCGAGCGCCAGGGCAAAGACATAGGGCATGCGCATCAGCCGGCCGAAGCTCATGCCGACGCCGCGCAGCACGTCGAGCTCGCTGGTGGTCGCAAGCCGCCGGAAAGCCAGGAGGATACCGAGCATCAGCCCGATCGGAATGCCGAGCGAGAGATATTCGGGGATCAGATTGGCGAGCATGCGCCAGACGACGCTGACCGGCCCCCCTTCGGTCGCGACGAAATCGAACAGGCGCAGCATCTTTTCCAGCACCAGCAGCATCGCCGACACGACGAGCGTTCCGAGCATGGGGAAGAAGATGAGCCGCGCGATGTAGCGGTCGATGGCGGGTAGTCTATTCAAGCTTTCGTCGCCCCATCACCATGATTTGGCCGCAAATGTTTCCAATATGCCGAGTCAAGGGCGACAGGGACCCATGCCAGCGTGTGCTTCAGCGCGTGCGCAAGCGAACGCCGGCATGGTTATAGCCTCTGGAGGAATTGAGGTCATGTCGAAAATGTTTTTCGCCGCGATGCTCGCCGCCGGCGCCGTTGGAGCGCTGGCAGCGCCCGTCGCCGCGCAGGGCGCGACGCTGGGCCCCTCGGCGCATCTGTGCAACAGCAATGCGACCGCGGTGCTGGTCGACGTGCGCGGTTTCAAGGCGCACACCGGCACGCTGCGCGTCCAGATCTACGATGCGGACAGCAGCTATCTGGAAAAGCGCAAATGGCTGGAACGGGTCGATGTCCCGGTATCCCGGTCGGGCAACATGCAGGTCTGCGTGCCGGTGAAGACGCCGGGCAATTACGTCGTCTCGGTGCGCCACGACATCAACGGCAACGGCAAGTCGGACAAGAGCGACGGCGGCGGCATGTCGGGCAATCCCGACATGAAGGTCACCGATTTCATCTTCAAGCGCAAGCCGAAGCTGGCGGCGGTCAGCTTTGCGGTCGGCGGCACGACCAAGCGCGTGCCGGTCACGCTCAACTATATCAGCGGCCTGTCGTTCGCACCGGTCGATTAGGAAAGGCATGGAGGGGTAGTGGCCAGCGTCGCGCTTCTTTCCAATCCGCGCTCCACGGGCAACCGTTCGCTGTTGCCGCGCGTGCGCGAATATTGCGCGGCGCACCCCGACATCTTTCACTATGAGGTCGAGCATGTCGACCAGATCGGCGAGGCGATCCGCACCATCGCGATGGTCTCGCCGCGCGTCGTCGCGATCAACGGTGGCGACGGCACGGTGCAGGCGGCGCTGACCGAGCTTTATTCGGGGGGGCATTTCGGCGGGTCGCCGCCGCCGGTCGCGGTGCTGCCCAATGGCAAGACCAACCTGATCGCGCTCGACCTCGGCGCGGAGGGCGACCCGATCAAGGCGTTGCGGCGCGTCGTCGAACTGGTCGAGGCCGGATCGCTCGAGGACCATGTCATCGAACGCCAGCTCATCGCGCTCGACAGCGGCGGTGCGCGGCCGGTGCTCGGCATGTTCCTCGGCGGCGCCTATCTCGCCGACGTCATGCTCTATTGCCGCAACCGCATCTATCCGCTCGGCCTGCCGAACGGGCTGTCGCACGTGCTCGCGGCGATTCTCGGCCTGTTCGCGATGGTGCTCGGGATCGGCGGCGGACGCCTGCCGCCCAAGCCGCAGCCGATGACGGTCTCGCTCGTCCGCCAGGGCGAGTTCAAGGGCAAATTCTCGCTGCTGATCATCACGACGCTGGAAAAGCTGCTGCTCAGCATCCGCACCAGCGATGCCCATGGGACCAACGGCCATATGAAGCTGCTCGCGACCGACAGCAGCGTCGGCGCGCTGTTCCGCATGCTCGGCGCGGCCTGGCGCGGCACGCTGGGGCAGAAGCCGCTCGAAGGCGTGCATTTCCAGCAGGGCGACGAAATCCATATCGAGGGCGAGCGTTCGAACGTCATCCTCGACGGCGAGATTTTCGAGACCTCGGGCGGCCGGCCGATCATCCTGACCTCGACCCAGCCGGTGCCCTTCCTGCGTCTCGCAGCCTGAGCGTCGGCCCGTGCGCGACATCGCCAGCCTCGTCCGCGAAGAATTGGCGCTCCCCGTCGATCCGCGCGTCGCGGCGATGGCGGCGGCGATCGCGGCCCGATATCCGGGCAGCGCACGCGCGGTGCTCTTCTATGGGAGCTGTCTGCGCGAGACGCAGCTCGACGGGCTGATGCTCGATTTCTACCTGATCGTCTCCGACTATGGCGATGCCTATCCGAAACGCTGGATGGCGTTCGCCAACCGCCTGATCCCGCCGAACGTCTTTCCCTTTCAGGCGGGCGGGCTGATGGCCAAATATGCGGTGCTCAGCGAAAGCGACTTCCACCGGCTGAACGGGCCGGAGACGCGCAACGTGTCGGTCTGGGCGCGCTTCGCGCAGCCGTCGCGGCTCGTCTGGGCGGTCGACGACACCGCGCGCGACAAGGCGGCGGCGGTGGTGGCGCGCGCGGCGCCGACGCTGCTCGCGGCGGCCGGACGCCTCGGCGGCGAATCGATCCTCGACTGGTGGCGCCGCGCCTTTTCGCTCACCTATTCGGTCGAGCTGCGTGCCGAGCGGGCGAGCCGCGCGCAGTCGGTGGTCGACGCCGATCCCGACCGCTACCGCGATTTCGGCGAGGCCGCCGCCGCGGCCATCCCGGTGGGTGCGCCGAGCGGCGGCTGGACGCGCCGCCGCATCGAGGGCAAGGCGCTCAGCATCGTGCGGCTCGCCAAGGCCAGCCTGACCTATGCCGGCGGGATCGACTATCTGGCGTGGAAGATCAATCGCCACGCGGGCACGAAGATCGAGATCAAGCCCTGGCAGCGCCGCTGGCCGCTGCTCGCCGCGCTGACGCTGGTCCCGCGCCTGATGCGGAGCGGCGCGATCCGCTAGAACATGATGACATGAGTTGGAATCGTCATTGCGAGGAGCGAAGCGACGCGGCAATCCAGAGTGTGCGCAAACCGCTCTGGATTGCTTCGCTCCGCTCGCAATGACGAAGTGGGTCAATCTAAAGTCATCAGAGTCTAGGACGAGGTCGCGCGCGCGAGCGTCGCCGCGCCCGGCTCGGGCGCGGGGACGTCGCGGCAGCGGCGGATCGCCTGGTCGAGCGCGGCGAGGGTGAAGGGCTTGCGCAGCACGTCGTGGTCGCCGAAGCTCGCGATCTCGCTTGCGTCGCCGGCGTAACCGGTGACGAACAGCACCGACAGGTCGGGCCAGCGCGCCTTGAGCCGTTCCACCATTTCCGGCCCGGTGAGTTCGGGCATCAGCACGTCGGACAGGATCAGGTCGAACCCGCCGTTGGCCGCGACCAGCGCCTCGGCCTTCAGCGGATCGTTGCAGGCGACCGCGCGGTGGCCCAGTTCCTCGACCGCATCGACCGTCGCGGCCAGAACGCGCCGGTCGTCCTCGACCACCAATATGTCGAGCGCGTGGGACGGTGCGTCGGAAAGAGCCTTGCCGCCGTCCGCCACCGCCGCGTCGGTTTCACCGGGCCGCGCGACCGGCAGCAGCATCGCGACGCTCGTCCCCTCGCCGACGGTCGAGGCGATCTGCACCTCGCCCCCCGACTGGCGGCAGAAGGCGAAGACCTGCGTCATGCCCAGCCCGGTGCCCTGCCCGGCGGGCTTGGTGGTGTAGAAGGGGTCGAACACGCGTTCGATCACCTCGGGCGCCATGCCGCAGCCGCTGTCGATCACCTGCACCGCGAGCGCCGCGGTTTCGGCCCTTTCGTCGCGCAGCGTGCGGATGACGAGCGTGCCGTGACCGCCCATGGCGTCGCGCGCGTTGACCGCGAGATTGAGCAGCGCATTCTCGAACTGCTGCCGGTCGAGCCGGCAGGCGAGCCCTTCCGCGCCGAGGTCGAGCGACAGCGCGATCCGGTCGCCGATCGTGCGTTCGATCAGTTCGGCGAAGCTCGCGATGCATTCGTCCACGGGGGTGAATTCGGGACGGGCGGGCTCCGACCGAGCAAAGGCGAGCAGCCGCCGCGTCAGGTCGGCGGCGCGGTTGGCGCCGTCGAGCGCGTTGCCGAGGTGGCGCTGCGCCTTGTCGGGCGCTTCCGACAGCCAGCGCTGGGCCAGTTCGAGCCCGCCGACGACGACCGCGAGCATATTGTTGAAATCATGCGCGATCCCGCCGGTGAGCTGACCCACGGCCTCCATCTTCTGCGCCTGCCGCAATTGCGCCTCGGCCGCTTCGCGCTCGACCATCTCGCCGCGCAGCGCCTCGTTGGCTTTCGCCAGTTCGGCGGTCCGTTCCTCGACCGCGGCTTCGAGCAGCATCGCGCGGTCGCTCTCGGCGAGTTGCTCGCGCCGCGCCATGCGCCGCTCGCTTTCCGCTCGCACGAGCGAGAAGCTCGCCGCGATGGCGATCACCGCCGCGAGCGCGCCGAGCAGCGAGAAGAGCAGGATCGCCTGGTTCAGGCTCGCGCGGTCGGAGGCGGCGATGCGGTTGCGCTCGCTGAGCAGCGTGCGCTCGTTGCGGATCAGCTCGGTGAGCAGCTTGTCGATGCGGCCGAGCGCCGGGTCGTGCCCCGCCGCATTATATTTGGAGATCGCCGCGACCGTCTGGCGATAATTGGCACTGAGCGCGGCGTCCCCGAGTTGCGTGCCGCGCTGGGCGAGTTCGGCGGTCAGCTGCTGCACCAGTTCGGCCTGCTTGGGATTGTCGCGCACGTTGCGCCGGAGCAGCGCCAGATATTGCTGCGCGAGGCCCCATTGCTGCTGATAGATGCGCCCGTCCTCTTTCTGCAGCCCGACCGCGAAGCGGCCGAGAGCGGATTCGGCGCGGGCGAGCGCGGCGTCGAGGCTGCGCGTCTGCTGGATCATCTCCAGGCTGTGCGCCTGATAGCCGAGCGACCGATCGTAATTGTCGTTGGCGCGCATCAGCAGCAGCACGAGCGCCGCGACGACCCCGACCAGGATCGTGCCGACGCCGACCGTCAGCCAGAAGCGCACGCGCTCCCGGCGGCTTTCGCTTTCACTGTCGCCATCCCGCTCGAACACCGCGCCTGTTTACCGGCATTCGGCGGCTGGGCAAAGCGGCGAAGCGCCCGGGACGCGGCGCGATGCTCGGTTCGCCCCGAAAAGGAATCCGCTGGTCGGCGCGCAGGCTCGTTTCAGCCGATAATGCCGGTGCGCTTGCCCGCGCGCTCGAAGCGGCCGAGGATCTCGCCGACCTGGTCGGCCGAATGCTCGGCGCACAGCGAACAGCGCAGCAGCGTCATGCCCGCGGGGGTCGCCGGCGGGCGCGCGAGGTTGACGTAAAGCCCTTCCTCGAGCAGCGCTTCCCACATCATCGCGCCCCTTTCGAGATCGGGCATGATGACGGCGATGATCGCCGACTGCGGCTCGTCGGTGCCGAGCGTGAAGCCCAGATCGCGCAGCCCTTTGTGCAGCGCCTTCGAATTTTCCCACAGATGCGCGCGCTTGTTCGATCCGTGCATCAGCTTGCGGATGCTCGTCGCGGCGGTCGCGACGACGCTCGGCGGCAGCGAGGCGGTGAAGACATAGGGGCGGCAGACGAGCCGCAGGATTTCGAACTTCGGATGGTTCGACACGCAGAAGCCGCCGACGGTGCCGACGCTCTTCGAAAAGGTGCCGATGATGAAATCGACGTCGTCGATCACCCCCTGCGCCTCGGCGACGCCGCGGCCGTGCTCGCCGATGAAGCCCATCGAATGCGCCTCGTCGACCAGCACCATCGCGCCATTCTCCTTGGCGATGCGGATCATCTCCTTCAGCGGCGCGACATCGCCGAGCATCGAATAGACGCCCTCCAGCACGACGAGCTTGCCCGCCTCGGGCGGCAGGCGCTTCAGCCGCTTTTCCAGCGCTTCGATGTCGTTGTGGCGAAAAGCGACGATCTCCGCATCGCCCATCTTGCAGCCGTCGTAGATCGAGGCGTGACTGTCGATGTCGAGGATGATGTAGTCGCCCTTGCCGGCGATCGTCGAGATGATGCCGAGGTTCGCCTGATAGCCGGTCGAGAACACCATGGCATGATCCATGGCGTAGAAGTCCTTCAGCGCCTCCTCGACCTCCCGGTGCCCCTGATAGGTGCCGTTGAGGACACGGCTGCCGGTCGTGCCGCTGCCGAATTTGTCGAGCGCGTCCTTGCCCGCGGCGATGACGTCCTCGTCGAAGGTCATGCCCATATAATTGTAGGTGCCGAGCAGGATCGTCTCGCGCCCGTTGCAGATCGCGACGGTGGGCGAGAGCACCTTTTCCATCACCAGACTGAACGGATCGGTGACGCCGGTCGACAGCAGCGCCGCGCGCTGCTCGATCAGCGGGTCGAATTTCGAGAAAAGATCGGTCATATGATGCTTCCAAAATCCGTTCGCATCGAGCGAAGTCGAAATGCCCCTCGGCCTCGCACTTTCCTGATGGGTGTCTCGACTTCGCTCGACACGAACGGAACGAGAGAGGTCAGCCCTGCAGTTTCTCCACCGCGGCGATCAACTGGCCGACATTCTCGATTTCCGCCTGCATGTTCATGCTGATGATGATGTCGAAACTGTCCTCGACCTCGGCGACGAAATCCATGACGGTCAGGCTGTCCCATTCGAGGTCGCCGGCAAAGGTCGTGGCGTCGGTCAGTTCGACGCCCTTCTTGTTGAACGGCTCGATCAGGCCGTGAATCGTCTCGCGCAGCGCGGTGCTCATTTCGGTGCGTCCCAAAAGTGGAAATATCGCGCGGACATGCCGCGACCATGGTTCCTTGGCAAGCGATTGCGGCGGCAATCGGGCAGCATCTTGCCGATCGACGCCCGGCATGCCATCGCTGGTGCGGTTCGATGATCGGGGATGGCCTATGAGCAAGGAACCGGAGAAGCGGCCGAAAAAGGCGCCGGAACGCGTGGAGCCGCCGCCCGCGACCGGCTTTCCGCCCAATGCGGTCCATCTCGTCCGCACCAATCAGCAGATCACGATGCAATTGTCGCAGATGGCCGATCAGAAGGCGTCGATCCTGATGGGCGCGACCTTCGTCGTCTTCACCCTCGCGATCGGACAGGCGCGCGCCGGGGCGGGGGCGCTGACGACGCCGCTCGCGATCCTCGCGACCTTTTCCTTCCTGTCGGCGCTGCTCGCCATCTCCGCCGTGCTGCCGCGCGTCGGCAAGGCGCCGCCGGCCGCGCGCGACGGCGAAGATCGCGGCAATCTCCTCTTCTTCGGCCATTTCGCGCAGATGGGGGAGGATGAGTTCATCGCCGCGATCAAGGCGCGCCTGCGCACTGAAGAGGACCTCTACGAGGTGATGCTGCGCGACACCTGGCAGAATGGCGTCGTGCTCGCGCGGCGCAAATATCGCTATCTGGCCTATGCCTATCGGTTGTTCGTGGTGGGGCTGACGCTGACCTTCCTCGCCTTCGCGGTCGAGATGACGGCAATGTGGATGGAATAAATCCGGGGTGAAGGGAACGGCTGTGGCCTTTTTATCACCCCCGCTCGTCAAACCGCACGCCTCGCCCCGTCGCTATTGAACCGCTGGAACCCCGCGCTTATCCGGGCCGGCCATGCTCGATCAGGCCCACCCCCTGACCGCGGAACCGCCGCGGACATTCCGCGTCGAATTCCGCGAAACACTGGCGCTCGCCTGGCCCCTGGCCGCCGCGAACCTGCTCCAGATGCTCGTCCATGCGATCGACGTGATCTTCGTCGCAAGGCTCGGCGACACGGCGCTCGCCGCCTCGTCGCTCGGCGTCGCGATCTTCGGCCTTCTGCTGTGGACGGGCACCGGGCTGGTCGGCGCCGCGGCACCGCTGATCGCCGCCGAACTCGGCCGGCGCAAGCACAGCGTGCGCGAGGTGCGGCGCACCGTGCGCATGGCGCTGTGGCTCAGCCTGCTCGTCTCGCTCGTCTTCATGGGCGTGTGCGCCGCCGGCGGGCCGATCATGCGCGCGACCGGGCAGGACCCCGAATTGACCCATCGCGCCGCCGCTTTCCTGCTGATCCTGATGTGGGGGATGGCGCCGATGATCGCGGCGAGCGTGCTGCGCATCTTCGTCTCGGCGCTCGGGCGGCCGACGATCGCGACCGCGATCACCTTCCTCGCGCTGTTCGTCAACGCGCTCGGCAACTGGACACTGGTGTTCGGCCACCTCGGCCTGCCCGCGCTCGGCCTCCACGGCTCGGCGCTGTCGAGCGTGCTGACCAGCACCGCGATGCTGATCGCCTATGTCGTGGTGATCCAGAGCGACCGGCGGCTGCGGCGCTATCATCTGTTCGGCAACTGGTGGCGCAGCGAATGGAGCCGCTTCGTCGAGACCGTCCGCATCGGCACCCCGATCGGGCTGACCATCCTTGCCGAGGCGGGGCTGTTCACCGGCGCCGCCTTCCTGATGGGCCGGATCGGCGAGGCGCAGCTGGCCGGGCATACGATCGCGCTCCAGATCGCGGCGCTCGCTTTCCAGATTCCGTTCGGCGTCGCGCAGGCGGCGACGATCCGCGTCGGGCTCGCCTATGGCGCGCGCGACCGCCGCGCCATCGCGCTCGCCGGCCGCGCCTCGCTGTGGCTCGGCATCGGCTTCATGGTGCTGACCGCGCTCGGCATGTGGCTCTATCCGGCGACGGTGCTGTCGCTCTATGTCGATGTGGGCGATACGAAGAACGCCGCGCTCGTCGGTTTCGCGATGCAGTTCCTCGTCATCGCCGCCGCTTTTCAGCTGTTCGACGGGGCGCAGACGGTCGCCGCGGGGGTGCTGCGCGGATTGCAGGACACGCGCATCCCGATGCTGATCGCGGTGTGCGGCTATTGGATCGCGGGCTATGGCACCGCGATCTACCTCGGCTTCTGGACCCCGATGGCGGGCGTCGGCATCTGGATCGGCCTCGCGGTCGGACTGGTCGTCGTCGCCGCGCTGCTGCTCATGCGCTGGCGGATGCGGGCGCGGCTGGGGCTGCTTCCTTAAGTTGCTGGTGGCTGAACTGGCTGGAGAGTTGCTTCGCTTCTCGAACCATGTCCTTCATTTCCTCGACCGTTAGAATTCGAAGCTTCTTGTCCGTGTGGCAAGCATTCTGGAACCCGAACCAGTTTTCGATGGCTTTGCTGCCGTCATATCGCACGATCACGGTCAATACAGCATGGACGAGGTCGGTTCGCTTGTCGTTGAGAAGCGTGATCGCCTTGATTCGCTCTTCCAGCTTTTTCGGATGGACGAAGTGGTCTTTCGCTCCTGAAAGGCGGGTCAGCTTTTGAGTGAGGGGGGTGCCGGGCGCGGCCTTCAACTCAAGCCGGACAATATAATCCATCACGGCGGCTTCAAGCTTGGCGAAGGCGTCCAGAAACTCCCCGCGCAGCAGTTGTCCCCGCTCGCGCAAGGCGCGCAGATCGACGGCCTCCGCCTCCTTGATGACTGGAACTTCGCCCCCCATCTGGATGCTCTAGCCGAGCAGACGTAAAATTTTCGTTGGACTCCGCTTGACGCCCCACGGGGTGCGACCCATATGCCCGCCTGTTAGCACTCGCCTGGTGTGAGTGCTAAGTGACATCATTTGCACCTCTGGAGGGATATCCATGCAATTTCGTCCGCTGCACGATCGTGTGCTCGTCCGCCGTATCGAAGCCGAGGAAAAGACGGCCGGCGGCATCATCATCCCCGACACCGCCAAGGAAAAGCCGCAGGAAGGCGAGATCGTCGCCGTCGGCGAGGGCGCCCGCGACGAGGACGGCGACCGCATCGCGCTCGACGTCAAGGCCGGCGACCGCATCCTGTTCGGCAAGTGGTCGGGCACCGAGATCAAGGTCGACGGCGAAGAGCTGCTGATCATGAAGGAATCGGACATCCTCGGCATTCTCGCCTGAGTCCGTCCATCGAATTGAGAGTGAAGTTGCGCAGTTTCCTGCGCCTTTGAAAGGAACGAGCCAATGGCTGCCAAGGACGTTAAATTTTCGCGCGACGCGCGCGAGCGGATCCTCAAGGGCGTCGACATCCTCGCCGACGCCGTCAAGGTCACGCTGGGCCCCAAGGGCCGGCATGTCGTGATCGACAAGAGCTTCGGCGCTCCCCGCATCACCAAGGACGGCGTCAGCGTCGCCAAGGAAATCGAGCTCAAGGACAAGTTCGAGAACATGGGCGCGCAGATGCTGCGCGAGGTCGCCAGCAAGGCGAACGACAAGGCCGGTGACGGCACCACCACCGCGACCGTGCTGGCGCAGGCGATCGTCCGCGAAGGCATGAAGTCGGTCGCCGCGGGCATGAACCCGATGGACCTCAAGCGCGGCATCGACCTCGCCGTCGGCAAGGTGGTCGAGGATCTCGCCGCCCGCTCGACTCCGGTGTCTGGCTCGTCGGAAATCGCGCAGGTCGGCATCATCTCGGCCAACGGTGACACCGAAGTCGGCGAGAAGATCGCCGAGGCGATGGAGAAGGTCGGCAAGGAAGGCGTCATCACCGTCGAGGAAGCCAAGGGCCTCGAATTCGAACTCGACGTCGTCGAGGGCATGCAGTTCGACCGCGGCTATCTGAGCCCCTATTTCATCACCAACCCTGAAAAGATGACGGTCGAACTCGCCGATCCGTACATCCTGATCTTCGAAAAGAAGCTGTCGAACCTCCAGTCGATGCTGCCGATCCTCGAAGCGGTCGTGCAGTCGGGCCGTCCGCTGCTGATCATCGCCGAGGACATCGAAGGCGAAGCGCTGGCGACCCTCGTCGTCAACCGTCTGCGCGGCGGCCTGAAGGTCGCGGCGGTCAAGGCGCCGGGCTTCGGCGATCGCCGCAAGGCGATGCTGCAGGACATCGCGATCCTGACGCAGGGTGAGATGATCAGCGAAGACCTGGGCATCAAGCTCGAATCGGTCACGCTGAACATGCTGGGCCAGGCGAAGCGCGTCACCATCGACAAGGACAACACGACCATCGTCGACGGCGCCGGCGAAGCCGATGCGATCAAGGCCCGCGTCGAGCAGATCCGCGCCCAGATCGAGACCACGACCAGCGACTACGACCGTGAAAAGCTGCAGGAACGTCTGGCGAAGCTCGCCGGCGGCGTTGCGGTTATCAAGGTCGGCGGCGCGACCGAGGTCGAGGTGAAGGAGCGCAAGGACCGCGTCGACGACGCGCTGCACGCGACCCGCGCCGCGGTCGAGGAAGGTATCGTCTCGGGCGGCGGCACCGCGCTGCTCTATGCGACCAAGGTGCTCGACGGGCTGAAGGGCGTCAACGACGACCAGACGCGCGGCATCGACATCGTCCGCAAGGCGATCGAAGCGCCGCTGCGCCAGATCGCGGCCAACGCCGGCCACGACGGCGCGGTCGTCGCGGGCAACCTGCTGCGCGAAGACAATGTCGATCAGGGCTTCAACGCCGCGACCGACACCTATGAGAATCTGAAGGCCGCCGGCGTCATCGACCCGACCAAGGTCGTGCGCACCGCGCTTCAGGATGCGGCGTCGGTTGCCGGCCTGCTGATCACCACCGAAGCGGCGGTCAGCGAACTGCCCGAAGACAAGCCGGCGATGCCGATGGGCGGCGGCGGCATGGGCGGCATGGGCGGCATGGACTTCTAAGTCCCGCATCCCAGCCGGCATATGCTGGAAAATCGGGGCCGGGGGAGCGATCCTCCGGCCCCTTTTTCATGCCCGCAGCGCCGCTTCCATGTGGGCGGCGGCCGCGTCGTAGACGCGCGCCTTCAGCCCCGCCGTCACCGCCTGCGGCGCACGGTCGGGGTGGCCGCCGGCAAAGGGTGGCGCGGGGTCGTATTCGATCGCCAGCTGGATCGCCTGCGCGACCACGGGACCGCGCAGGCGACCGATCAGCGTCAGCGCGAAATCGAGGCCGGAGGTCACGCCGCCGCTGGTGACGACGCGGCCGTCCTCGACGACGCGCGCTTTCACCGCCTCCGCGCCGACCAGCGGCAGCAGATGAGCATAGGCCCAGTGCGTCGTCGCGCGCTGCCCCTGCAACAGGCCGGCGCGGCCGAGCAGGAAAGCGCCGGTGCACACGCTCGTCACCCATTGGGCGCCCGCGGCATGCCGTTCGATGAAGGCGATCGTCGCCGCATCGCCCAGCGCCGCGGCGACGCCATGACCGCCCGGCACGCACAGGATGTCGGCCTGCGGACAGTCCGCGAAATCATGCGTCGGGATGATCGAAAAGCCGCTGTCGGTGGCGATCGGCGCGCGGCTTGCCGCCGCACCGGCCAGCACCGCGCCGGGCATCCGGCTCAACGCCTGCGCGGGCGCGGTGAAGTCGAGCTGGGTGATGCCCGGAAAGAGAAGGAAGACGATGGTGGTTTGGGGGGTGTTTTCGGGGGCGGTGGTTTCGGTCACGCGGATGCTCCTCGCCATGCAATGGATCACCCAGGCGCGCGGCTCGTGCCGGCCATCGGCCGGACCCCGCTTCCCGATGGGACTCCATCTTCAGCGCCAGTCGCGGAGCAGCGGCAGCATAGGACGGGGCGGCCGCGGTGGAAAGGGCGTTGCGGGAGGCGGGTGCTACCGTCCGGCGTCCGTATCCGCGTCCGCCGCGCCGTCGCGGCTTTCGAGCATCTCGGCTGCGTCGTCGAGCGCCTTTGCTTCGCTGACGGTGACGCCGCCGGGGCCGGGCTCGTTGTCGGTGCGGCTGCATCCCGCGGCGAGGAGCAGCACGAGCGCCGCGATGATCGCAACGCGATGGATCATGTCGCCTCTCCCACGAAAAAGGGCCCCATCCTCATGGAATGGAGCCCCTTCATAGCAAGGCGAAAGCCCGCCAGCGACTTACTTCTTGTCGTTGGCTTCGGCCTTCTTGGTTTCCGCGGCGATCTTGTCGCCCGCGGCCTTGGCGGCGTCGCCGGCGGCGTTCACCGTGCCTTCGACCGCATTGCCGGCATCCTTGGCCGCGCCCTCGACCGCCGCACCGGCGTCCTTGGCGGCATCGGCGGTCGCGTCGGCGGCGTCAGAGGCGCCCTCGGCCACGGCATCGCCCGCAGCCGCGGCATCGTCAGCGACGGCGGCGCCCGCTTCGGCGGTTTCGTCCTGCGCCTTTTCCGAGCAGGCGGCGAGGCTGAACGCCGCTGCGGCCATCGAGGCGATAATGATCTTGCGCATAGAAATTCCTTTCGAATGGGCGGTGGCCGGCCCGCGACCACTGCGCGAAGAATTAGCGGTGGATGAAGCCCTTGGCAACCGGCGAGCGATGCCGGTCCGCTGGTCCGGGGCAACCATGTGAAAAGGGGCCGCCAGCGCGTGCCGACGACCCCTTTTTCAACTGGTCGAATGCCAGGAAGCGATTACTTCTTGGCTTCTTCCATCGCGCCCTTGGCAGCGTCGGTCGCTTCCTTGGCGGCGTCGGCAGCTTCGCTCGCCTTGTCGGCAGCCGTGTTCGCGGCAGCGGCGGCGTCGCCGGCAGCATTCGCGGTCGCGTCGGCCGCAGCGGCGGTCGCATCGGCGGCGCCTTCGGCCGCTTCCATCGCGCCGTCCGCCGCGCCCTCGACGGTCGCGGTGTCTTCGGCGGCCGGAGCTGCTTCGTCGGCAGCCTTTTCACCGCAGGCAGCGAGGCCCAGCGAGGTGGCAAGGACGAGCGACAGAGTGATCGACTTCTTCATTTGGGAATACCCCTCTCGATTGAACTGATTGACCGGCATTCGGATGCGAACAATTCGATCCGGCACATTGCCAATCGCCGACAGAGCTACAATTTCGGCCAAAACGGTGCAACGGACTTTTTGGTTGCGGCGGCGCTCAAATCGACGAGTCGAGCCCGATACCGCCGCTGCAAGCCCCGGAAACAGGGCGCTTTCGGCCGGTTGACTGGATATAAAGAATTCTTTATATCACCTTCTCATGGCCGAGCTGCTCGACATTTTCCGTGCCCTTGCCGACCCGACCCGGTTACGAGTCGTGGCGTTGCTGCGCGAGATGGAACTGGCGATCGGGGAGCTGGCGATCGTCCTCGATCAGAGCCAGCCGCGCGTGTCGCGGCACGTCCGCATCCTGGCCGAGGCCGGCATCGTCGAGCGGCGGCGCGAGGGAAGCTGGGTGTTCCTGCGCATCGTGCAGGACGGGCCGATCCGGACGATGATCGATCAGGTCGAGAAATGGCCCTTCTCGGCGCGCGAGGGCCGGGTGATCGCTTATGATGCCCGACGCCTTGCCGCCATCCGCAACGACCGCGCGGCCGCCGCCGCGCGCTATTTCGCCGAGCATGCCGCCGAATGGGATGCGATCCGCTCCCGCCACGTCGCAGAGAGCGAGGTGGAATCCGCGATGCTGGCGATGGTGGCGGGGCGCCGGCTCGGTCATCTGCTCGACATCGGAACGGGCACTGGCCGGATGGCAGAGATTTTCGCGCCGACCGCGCGGCGTATCACCGCGCTCGACCGCAGCCCGGAAATGCTGCGGCTCGCGCGCGCCAAGCTGGCCGATCAGCCGGTCCCGATCGACCTGGTGCAGGGCGATTTCCTGGCGCTGCCGATGGACGATGCGAGCATCGACAGCATCGTCATCCATCAGGCGCTGCATTTCGCACACGAACCCGACCGCGTGATCGCGGAGGCGGCAAGGGTGCTGCGCGGCGGCGGGCATCTCCTCGTCGTCGATTTCGCACCGCACGAGGATGAGGAACTGCGCATGCTTGCGGCGCACGCCCGTCTCGGCTTTTCGGATGCCCAGATCCGCGGCTGGTTCGCCTCCGCCGGCTTGCTGCTCGAAAGCGGCCAGACGCTCGAGGGCGGCGAGCTTGCAGTGAAACTGTGGCTCGGGCGCCGTCGCAGCGATGAAGATCAGACCCCCGCCAGCGAAGGCGGGCAGACCAGGAAACTTGCCGCATGACATCGAACCTCAATTCGCTGGCGGAGGCCAGGCGCGCCGCGGCGTCGCCGTTGTTCGCCAATCTCGACGGCGACATCGGCGTCAGCTTCGAATTCTTCCCGCCGAAGACGGAGAAGATGGAGGCGCAGCTCTGGGACACGTTCCGCACGCTCGAACCGCTCGGGCCGCGCTTCGTTTCGGTCACCTATGGCGCGGGCGGCTCGACGCGCGAACGCACCCACGCCACCGTCGCGCGCATCGCGGCGGAAAGCGCGGTGCCGCCTGCGGCGCACCTGACCTGCGTCGAGGCCTCGCGCGAGGAAATCGACGCGGTCGCGCGCGCCTATTGGGAGGCGGGCGTGCGCCACATCGTCGCGCTGCGCGGCGATGTGCCGGGCGGCGCGCCCTATCGTGCCCATGCGCAGGGCTATGCCAATGCCGCCGAGCTGGTCGCGGGGCTGAAGGCCGTCGCGCCCTTCGACATTTCGGTCGCCGCCTATCCCGAGGTGCATCCCGACGCCGATTGCGCGCAAACCGACCTCGACAATCTCAAGCGCAAGCTCGACGCCGGCGCGACGCGCGCGATCACGCAATTCTTCTTCTCGCCGGAGGCCTTCCTGCGCTTCCGCGACGCGGCGGCGGCGGCGGGGATCGATGCGCCGATCGTTCCCGGCATCCTGCCGGTGTCGAACGTGTCGCAGACCCGGCGCATGGCCGACATGTGCGGCGCGGCGATCCCGGCGTGGATGGTCTCGCTGTTCGAGGGGCTCGACGACCTGCCTTCGGCGCGCCAGCTCGTCGCCGCGACGATCGCCGCCGAACTCTGCCGCCGCCTCTATGCCGGCGGCGTGCGCGACTTCCATTTCTACACGCTCAACCGGGCGGAGCTCAGCTACGCCATCTGCCACCTGCTGGGCCTGCGCCCGCCGGCAGCGCCCGCGGCGGAGAAGGCCGCATGAATCGCATGGCAAGGAAGGATCATCGATGACCAGCGCGCGCGAAGCCCTGCAGCAGGCGGCCCGCAGCCGCATCCTGCTCACCGACGGCGGCTGGGGAACGCAGATCCAGCTCCGCAAGCTGACAGAGGCCGACTATGCCGGCACGCTCGGCCTCGGCCGCGACCAGAAGGGCAATAACGATATTCTCGCGCTGACCCGCCCCGACGTCGTCGCGGCGATCGGCGAAGCCTATCTGGCGGCGGGGTCGGACATCGTGTCGACCAACACCTTCAGCGCCAACCGCATCAGCCAGGCCGATTATGGCGCCGAGCATCTGGTCGCCGACATCAACCATGAAAGCGCCCGACTGGGACGCGAGGCGGCCGACAAATTTGCCGCGCGCGACGGCCGCCGCCGCTTCGTCGCGGGCGCCGTCGGGCCGACCAACAAGACGCTGTCGCTGTCGCCCGACGTCAACAATCCCGGCTATCGCGAGATCGATTTCGACGAGCTCAAGGCGGTCTATTGCGACCAGGTGGTCGCGCTGGCCGAGGGCGGTGCCGATTTCATCCTGATTGAGACGATCTTTGACACGCTCAACGCCAAGGCGGGGATCGCCGCGACGCTCGAGGCGGAGGCGAAGCTGGGGCGCGAACTGCCGCTGATGATCTCGATGACGCTGACCGACCTGTCGGGGCGCAACCTGTCGGGCCACACGGTCGAGGCTTTCTGGTACGCGGTGCGCCATGCAAAGCCGCTGACCGTCGGGCTCAATTGCAGCTTCGGCGCGGCGCAGCTTCGTCCGCATGTTCGGGTGCTGTCCGATCTCGCCGACACGCTGGTCATGGTCTATCCGAACGCCGGCCTGCCCAACGAACTCGGCGAATATGACGAGCAGCCGGAAACGACCGCTGGGCTGGTGCGCGAATGGGCAGAGCATGGGCAGGTCAATATCCTCGGCGGTTGCTGCGGATCGACGCCCGCGCATATCGCCGCGATGGCAAAGGCGGTCGAAGGCCTTGCGCCGCGCCATATTCCCGAAGTGCCGGTGCGCACGCGTCTCGCGGGGCTGGAACCCTTCACCATGGCGGCGGCCTGATCCGATGGAGGATGGACAAGCATGGACGATCCGCGAGGCTGGCGCCGATGACGCCGCGGCGCTGGCACTGATCGGCGCGGCGACCTTTCTCGAAACCTTCGCCGGTATCCTCGACGGCGCGGCGATCATCGGCCATTGCGCCGCACAGCATGGCGAGACGGCCTATCGATCCGCCCTGGCGTCGGGTGCCCGCGCCTGGCTGGCCGAGGCGTGTCCCGGCGGTGCGCCCGTCGGATTTGCCCTCGTCGGCGCGCCGGGCCTCGCGGCGGCGCAGGACGGCGATATCGAGCTCAAGCGCATCTATGCGCTGTCGCGCTTTCACGGCACCGGGCTGGGCGCGGCACTGATGGCGCGGGCGGTCGAGGCGGCGGCGGGCTATCGCCGGCTGCTGCTTGGCGTCTATGCGCGCAATCACCGCGCGCTCGCCTTCTATCGCAAGCAGGGCTTTGCCGACATCGGCACCCGGCAGTTCGACGTCGGGGGCAAGCTCTACGACGATCTCGTCCTTGCCCGCCCCGTCGCGGCCTGACCTCTCTTCCTTTCGGGACCTTCGATGACCCAGACCCTCTCCTCTTCGTCCTTCGTCAATATCGGCGAGCGCACCAACGTCACCGGATCGGCGGCGTTCAAGAAGCTGATCCTCGCCGACGATTTCACCGCCGCGGTAGAGGTCGCGCGCCAGCAGGTGGAAAATGGCGCGCAGGTTATCGACGTCAACATGGACGAAGGGCTGCTCGACGCCGAACGGGCGATGACGACCTTCCTCAAGCTGATCGCCGCCGAGCCCGACATCGCGCGCGTGCCGGTGATGATCGATTCGTCGAAATGGAGCGTCATAGAGGCGGGCCTCAAATGCGTGCCCGGCAAGCCGATCGTCAACTCGATCAGCATGAAGGAGGGCGAGGAGCCTTTTCTCGCGCAGGCGAGGCTGTGCCGGGCCTATGGCGCCGCGGTGGTCGTCATGGCGTTCGACGAGGTCGGGCAGGCCGACACCAGGGAACGCAAGATCGAGATCTGCGAGCGCGCCTACAAGCTGCTCACCGGCATCGGTTTCCCGCCCGAGGACATCATCTTCGATCCCAATATCTTCGCCATCGCGACGGGGCTCGAAGAGCATGACAATTATGCCGTCGATTTCATCGAGGCGGTGAAGGTCATCCGCCAGCGCTGCCCGCACGCCCATTTTTCCGGCGGGCTGTCCAACCTGTCGTTCGGCTTTCGCGGCAACGAGACGGTGCGCCGCGCGATGCACAGCGTCTTCCTCTATTATGCGATCCCGGCGGGGCTCGACATGGCGATCGTCAACGCGGGGCAGCTCGACGTCTACGACACGATCGACCCGGAGCTTCGCAACGCCTGCGAGGACGTGATCCTCAACCGCAAGGTGGAGGGCGAGGCCGAATCGCCGACCGAACGGCTGATCGCGCTCGCCGAACGCTACAAGGGCAAGGATGCGGCGCAGGAAAAGGCGGCCGAGGAATGGCGCGGCTGGCCGGTCGAAAAGCGGCTCGAACATGCGCTGGTCAAGGGAATCGACGCGCATATCGTCGCCGATACCGAAGAGATGCGGCTGGCGATGGACCGGCCGATCGAGGTGATCGAAGGGCCGCTGATGGACGGGATGAACGTCGTCGGCGACCTGTTCGGATCGGGCAAGATGTTCCTGCCGCAGGTCGTGAAATCGGCGCGCGTGATGAAGAAGGCGGTCGCGCACCTGCTGCCCTTCATCGAGGCCGAGAAGGAGGAAGGCGCCAAGGGCAAGGGCCGGATCGTGATGGCGACCGTCAAGGGCGACGTCCACGACATCGGCAAGAACATCGTCGGCGTGGTGCTCCAGTGCAACGGCTTCGAGGTCGTCGACTTGGGCGTCATGGTGCCGTGGAGCAGCATCCTGCAGGCCGCGAACGAGAATGACGCCGACATGATCGGCCTGTCCGGCCTGATCACCCCCTCGCTCGACGAGATGGTGACCGTGGCGGAAGAGATGCAGCGCGCCGGCATGACGATGCCGCTGCTGATCGGCGGCGCGACGACCTCGCGCATGCACACCGCGCTGCGCATCGACCCCGCCTATGAAGGACCGGTGCTGCACGTGCTCGACGCGAGCCGCGCGGTCGGCGTCGCGACGGCGCTGGTCAGCGATACCGGCTACGACGCCTATGTGCAGGGCTATAAGGAGGATTATGCGCATATCCGCGAGGTGCGCGCGAACAAGGGGCAGAGCGCGCTGATCCCCATCGAGGATGCGCGCGCCAACGGCTTCGCGGTCGACGAGCATATCCGGCCCTTCCCGCCCGAACAGCCCGGCGTGCATGCGTTCGACCAATGGGACATGGCCGAACTGGTCGAATGGTTCGACTGGACGCCCTTCTTCCGCGCCTGGGAACTGGCGGGCACCTTTCCCGCGATCCTCGACGACGCGGTGGTGGGGGAAAGCGCGCGCGGTCTCTTTGCCGACGCGCAGGCGATGCTTGCGAAGATCGTCGGCGAAGGCTGGCTGCACGCGCGCGGGGTCGCGGGGCTGTGGCCGTGCCGTCGCGACGGCGACGACGTCGTCATCCACCTCGAGGAAGAGGAACGGCACGTCCGCATCCCCTTCCTGCGCCAGCAGATCGCCAAGCGCGAGGGGCGCCCCAACATGTGCCTCGCCGATTTCGTCAGCCCTGACGGCGACTGGATCGGCGGCTTTTCGGTCGCGATCCACGGCATCGAGCCGCATCTTGCGCGCTTCAAGGCCGCGCATGACGATTACAACGACATCTTGCTCAAGGCGCTGGCCGACCGCTTCGCCGAAGCCTTCGCCGAACGGCTCCACGCGCATGTCCGCACTGTGCTCTGGGGCTATGCACCGGGTGAGCAGCTGACGCCAGAGGCGATCATCAAGGAGGAATATCGCGGCATCCGCCCCGCGCCGGGCTATCCGGCCTGTCCGGACCACAGCCTGAAGCCGATCCTGTTCGAGTTGCTCGACGCCGGCAACACATCGGGCGCGATCCTGACCGACCATTTCGCGATGCTGCCGACCTCGGCCGTCTCGGGCTTCTATCTGGGGCATCCCGATGCGAGCTATTTCGGGGTCGCGCGGGTCGGCGAGGACCAGCTGGTCGATTATGCGGAACGGCGCGGCGTCGATCTCGAAACCGCGCGCCGCTGGCTGCGCCCCAATCTCGACTGAAACCGATCGCCCGCCGCCTGTCCGATAAAGGGACAGGTGGCGGGTTAACCAGCTTCGCGAAGGACGCGCGGCGCCGAAATCGCTATGACGGCGCCATGATCCAGACGCTTCTCCGCCGGCCGCTGTTGCCGCTGCTCGCCCTTCCACTGCTCCTCGCCCCGATGCCGCTGCCCGCGCAATCGGGCGATGCGCCCTATGTTATCGCTGAAAGCGGCCGCGCCTTCGGCCGGTTGCAGCAGGCCGTCGACGCGATCGGCGAGGGGCAGGGGACGATCCGCATCGCCCCCGGCTATCATCGCGATTGCGCGGTTCAGACGGCGGGACATATCGCCTTCGTCGCTGCCGAGCCGGGGCGCAGCATATTCGACGGCGTGACATGCGAGGGCAAGGCGGCGCTGGTGCTGCGCGGCGACGGCGCGCGCGTCGACGGCATCGTCTTTCAGAACATGCGGGTGCCCGACGGCAACGGCGCCGGAATCCGGCTCGAACAGGGTGACCTGACCATCGTCAACAGCCTGTTCCGTGGCAGCGAGGAGGGCATCCTCACCGCCGACGACCCGCAGTCGACGCTGACCATCGAGCGCTCGACCTTTTCGCGGCTCGGCCGCTGTGACCGCGGGCTGAGCTGCGCGCACAGCGTCTATACCGGCGCCTACGGCCGCGTCGTGGTGACCCACAGCCGCTTCGAAAAAGGCACCGGCGGCCATTATCTGAAGGTTCGTGCGGGGCAGGTCGACATTCGGGACAACAGCTTCGACGACACGCAGGGGACGGCGACCAATTACATGATCGACCTGCCGGCGGGCGCGACGGGGCGCATCGCGGACAATCTGTTCGTGCAGGGGCGCGACAAGGAGAATTATTCGGCGATCATCGCGGTCGCCGCCGAGGCGCGCGACAATCCGTCGCGCGGCCTGTCGATCGAGGGCAATCGGGCCAGCCTGCCCGAAGGGCTCGGTCGCAACGTGGCGTTCGTCGCCGACTGGAGCGGCGAGCCGCTGGCGATCGGCGCCAACGACCTCGGCCCGGGGCTCAAGCGCTACGAGAAACGGTGAAGCGGTCCGAACGGAGCGGCGCTATGCCTCTCCGCGTGTTTCGATGAGCGAGGCGGCGAGCGCCTCGGCCGGGGTCTTGCCGCCCCACAGCACGAACTGGAACACCGGATAGAAGCGCTCGCATTCGTCGATCGCGCTTTCGACCAGCGTTTCGGCGAGGTCGAGCGACAGCGCGGCGTCGCTTCCCAGCAGCATGCCGTGGCGAAACAGGATCGTGCCGCTGTTCGACCACAGCTCGAAATGGCCGAGCCAGAGCTGTTCGTTGATCAGCGCCAGCGCTTCGTGCGCGGCGGCGCGTTTGTCCTCGACGACGCGGATGTCGGGGAAGGCGAGAAGCTGGATGACACCGTCGTCGGGACGCCACACCGCGCGCAGCTCATAGGTCGTCCAGCTTCCCTGCGCGGTCGCGACGATCTCGTCCTCGCCGACCATCTCGTGCGCCCAGTCGTGCGCGGCGAAATAGGAGGCGAGCATGTCCATCGGCGCCGCTTCCTGGCCGTCGTCATCGTAGATATCGTCACTCATGGAGCGCCTTTAGCGGGTGATGGCTGACCTGGCGAGTCCGCACCACCTTGTCACCCCGGACTGGATCCGAGGTCCATTCGGCACTCGCGATCGGGGGCGGCGCGAGAATGGATGCTGAATCAAGTTCAGCATGACGAAGACAGGAAGCGGCAGTTTCTTTGACGGCCGCCTATTTTTTAGGTGCGGTTCTGGGTTTCGCCGCCGGCTTCGCTGCACCTTCCAGCGCATCGAGCCGCGCCTTCAGCGCCTCCGCCTCTGCGCGCGCCGTCGCGGCCATCGCCTTCACCGCCTCGAATTCCTCGCGGCTGACGAAGTCCATGCGGCCGATCCATTCCTTGGCGCGCTCGCGCATTGCGGCTTCGGCCTCGCGGCCGGCGCCGGCGACCGTGCCGGCGATGCCGTTCATCATCTTGGCCAGATCGTCGAAAATGCGGTTCTCGCTCTGCATCACTCTATCCTTCGTCGGGGTCGGCCCCTTGCCGCGCCTATATCTGGGTGCTCGCCGCGTGCGGGACAAGGGCTTCGGCGTCGGGGTTGCGCTGGTCGATCTGGAAATTGAGGACGCTCGCGAAAGCGAGCCACAGCAGATAGGGCACGAGCAGCCACGCCGCCGCCTTGCGGATCGATGCAAAGGCGAAGGCGGTGGCAAGCGTCACCATCAGGATGAAGATGATCAGATACAGCGCGCTTGTCACCTGATGCGCGGCGAAGAACAGCGGCGACCAGGCGAAATTGGCGAGGAGCTGGGCGAAGAAGAGCAGCAGCGCAAAGCCGCGTCCTTTGGCGCCGCGCGCATGAAGGACCATCGCCAGCGCCAGCCCGAGGCAGATGTAGAGCAGCGGCCAGACGACCGCGAACACCCAGCCCGGCGGCACGATGGACGGCAGGTCGAGTGCCGCGAACCAGCGATTGCCGTAGCCGCTGTTCGAAAGCAGGCCCATCAGGCTGCCGATCAGCACGATCGCGGGGACGGTGATCATCGCCCAGCGCCAATAGGAGAGGCGTAGCTGGCCCGGTGTGGCGATCTCGCTCATGCTCGGCTGGTCCCTTTTCGCGATTCTGCGTGACAACGGTGTCGCGACTCGCGAGCCCAGCGTCAAGCGTTCCGCTTTTGCGCCGCGACCAGAAATTCGACATTGCCTTCTGGCCCGGTAATCGGGCTCTGGATCAGGTCGAGCACGATCCAGCCGCTTTCCTCGATCCATGCGCGGACCTCCGCGCACACGCGCGCATGGACGGCGGGGTCGCGCACGACGCCCTTCTTGCCGACCTCGTGCCGCTGCGCCTCGAACTGCGGCTTGATCAGCGCGACCAGCCGCGCCCCTTCGGCCGTGAACGACAGCGGCACCGGCAGAACCTTCGACAAGGCGATGAAGCTCGCGTCGCAGACGACCAGACCGATGGGCTCGGGGATATGGTCGGCGGTCAGGATGCGCGCGCTCGTCTGTTCGTGGACGATGACGCGCGGGTCCTGCCGCAGCTTCCATGCGAGCTGGTTGGTGCCCGAATCCACCGCGTGGACGCGCGCCGTGCCGCGCGAAAGCAGCACATCGGTGAAGCCGCCGGTCGACGAACCCACGTCGATCGCGACCGCGCCCGCCACGTCCCAGCCGAGATGCGCAAGCGCATGGTCGAGCTTGATCCCGCCGCGCGACACCCATGGATGATCGCGCCCCTTGATGCTGATCTCGGCATCGTCGGCGATCTGCTGCCCCGCCTTGTCGATCTTGCGGTCGCCGACGAAGGCGAGCCCGGCGAGGATCAGCGCCTGCGCGCGCGTCCGGCTTTCGGCGAGGCCGCGATCGACGAGCAACTGGTCGGCGCGCTGCTTGCTCACCGGCGCTGCGCCTTTCCGATCAGCAGTCCGGGGGTCAATATCTGCGGCAGGATCTCGGGCCGCGCGGCGCCCGGCGCATACCAGAGGTAGAGCGGCACGCTGTTGCGTCCATGCTCGGCGAGGGTGCGCGTGATGATGGGGTCGCCGTTGGTCCAGTCGCCGACGAGCGTCGTGACCCCGGCTTTGTCGAACGCAGCCTGCACCGCCTCGCGCTCGATCGCGCCCGCTTCGTTCGCCTTGCACGACAGGCACCAGTCGGCAGTGAAATAGACGAACACCGGCTTGCCGGAGGTGCGGGCCCTGACGAGCGCGTCGGGAGAAAAGGCGGTGGCGTCGGTCGGCGCGGTTCCCCCTGCGCGCGCGGCGTGGTTGGTCCACAATGCGAGCGGGACGAGCAACAGCAGCAGCGCGAACAGCGGCGCGACGGCACGCCCATGCCGCTGCGCGCGGCCTGCGGCGAAAGCGAGGGCGCCGGCGAGCACCACGGCACCCAGCGCCGCGAAGAGGCCCGTCGCGCCCGCCTGACGCCACAGCAGCCATGCCAGCGCCACCGCCGTGAGGCCCATCGGCAGCGCCATCCACCTGCGAAAGCGATCCATCCACGGCCCCGGCCGGGGCAGGCGGCGCCGCAGCGCGGGGATGAAGCCGACGGCGAGGAAGGGCAAGGCGATTCCGAGCCCGAGCCCGCCGAAGATAGGCAATGCCGCCCAGGCGGGCAGGACGAGCGTCGCGCCGAGCGCCGCCCCGAGCAGCGGGCCGCTGCACGGCGTCGCGACGAAGGCGGCGAGCGCCCCGGTCCAGAAGCCGCCCGCCGCCCCGCCGCGTGCCGCGAGCGCCTGTCCGCCGCCGAACGACGGCAAGGCGTAAAGGCCAAGCAGGTTGAGGGTGATCGCGCAGGCGAGGACGAGCAGGACCAATATGCTGGCCGGATGCTGGAGCTGGAAAGCCCAGCCGACCTGCTCGCCCGCGGCGCGCAGCGCCAGCAATGCGCCGCCGAGCAGCAGCGCGGTCGCCACCGCGCCGGCGGTGTAGGCAAGCGCTTCGACCTTCGCCTCGCGTGCCGCACCGCCCGACCGTGCGAGGCTGAGCGCCTTCAGGCTGAGGATCGGGAAGACGCACGGCATCAGGTTGAGGATCAATCCGCCGAGGATCGCCCCGGCGAGCGCGGTCCAGAACAGCGCGGCGTCGGGCCGGCTCGCCGCCGCGACCGCTTTGCCGGCGGCCGGGACCGTGCCCGGCTCGAACCGCAGCGACAGGCCGCGTCCGTCCGAGAGCTTGAGCAGCCCCTCGGCGACGCCGGTCGCCTCGCCGCGAGCGCGCGTCTCGACGATCAACTGATCGCCGTTGCGGCTGAACGCCTGCGGCGCGGCATAGTCGGCGAGGTCGCGGGTCGCGAGAAAAAGGTGCGGGGTATCGAGCACGGTGCCCGCGGGCAGCGGGACGGCGAAGCGCAGCGTATCGCCGCGGCGTTCCCACCTTCCCGGCCGGTCGAGCGGTTGCGGCAGCCGCGCGCGCCAGCCATCGAACTGGCGTCGCGCGGCGGGCGCGACCGCGCCGTCGCCGGCCCGCATCGCGACCGAGATCACTGCCTTTTCGGGAACGCATATCTTGTCGGTGCACGCCAGCCAGTTGGCGATGCCGGTCAGCGTCAGGTCGGAACCCGGCGCGACACTGCGATCGACCCGCACGTCGGCGAGCAGCGCGTAGGGATGCTCATAGACATGATTCATCATCCCGAAGAGGATCAGCGCCTCGGGAACCGGATAGCGAAAGGGCGCGACGGTGACCCCGTCGGGGAGGTTCCATTCGACCTGCATGCCGAACCCGGCGTCGCCGCCGTTCGACCAATAGCCGTGCCAGCCCGGCTCGGGAGTCATGACGAGCGCGACGGTCGTCGATCCGCCGGGCAAAGGCGCGGGCGATTCGGCGGCCAGCTTTGCCGCGATATGCGGCGTCGCAGCGTGCACCTGACCGGGAACGAGTAGCGTCAGCAGGGCGAGCGCGAGCAGCGCCAGCGCGCGGCGGCCCGCCGCCGTCATCGACCTGTCTTGCGCACGCTCCATGCCCATGCCGCTTCCGTTCGCCTTTCAAGGCTTGCCATATAGGCGGCTTTCGCCGAGAGGACAGCCCGCACCGACACCCGCAACGGAGAAGGCCCGTGACGCTGAAACATCTGACCACCGCGCTTGCCGCCGCCCTCTGCGTCGCCGGCGCCGGTGCGGGCCTCGCTCAGGATGCGGCGCCCCCAGTGCAGAAAGTGACCGCCGCGACGCCGCCGCCCAAGCTGGTCGTGATGATCGCGGTCGATCAGTTCTCCGCCGACCTGTTCGCCCAGTATCGCAGCCATTTTACCGGCGGCCTCGCGCGTCTCGCTTCGGGCGTGGTGTTTCCGTCGGGCTATCAGGCGCATGGCGCGACCGAAACCTGCCCCGGCCATTCGACGATCCTGACCGGCAACCATCCCGCGCATACCGGCATCGTCGCCAATAATTTCTTCGACCTGTCGGCCGCGCGCGAGGACAAGCGGCTCTATTGCGCCGAGGATGAGACGGTGCCGGGCACGAGTTCGCGCAGCGGCCAATATGCGCCGTCGGTCGATCATCTGATGGTCCCGACGCTCGGCGACCTGATGAAGGCGCACGACCCGCGGGCGCAGGTCGTCTCGGTCGCGGGCAAGGACCGTGCCGCGATCATGATGGGCGGGCGCCAGGCCGACGAGTTGATGTGGCTCGCGCCGACCGGACTCACCAGCTATCGCGGCCGGGCGCTGTCGCCGACCGCGACGCAGGCGGGCACGGCCATCGCTGCCGCGATCGCGCAATCGCGCCCCGGCCTGACGCTGCCCGCCGACTGCGCCGCGCACGACATCGCGATCCCGATCGACAAGGGCGGCACTGTCGGCACCGGCCGGCTGGCGCGCGACGGCGGCGATTTCCGTCGTTTCATGGCCTCGCCCGAGGCCGATGGCGCGGTGCTCGCGGCGGCGACCGCGCTGCGGCAGGCGCGCAGGCTCGGCGAGGGCGAGGCGACCGACCTGCTGATCCTCGGCCTGTCGGCGACCGACTATATCGGTCACGGCGTCGGCACCGAAGGCAGCGAGATGTGCCTCCAGATGCTCGCGCTCGACCGCGAACTCGGCGATTTCTTCACCCGGCTCGATGCGACCGGCATCGATTATGTGGTCGCGCTGACTGCCGATCACGGTGGGCACGACATGCCCGAGCGCAATCGCCAAAACGGCTGGCCCGCCGCCGAACGCGTCGCGCGGACGCTCGACCCCGCGGCGATCGGCAAGGCGGTGGCCGAGAAGCTGGGCCTGCCACAGCCGCTCTTCCACGCCGACGGTCCGTTCGGCGACATGTATCTGTCGAAGGCGCTGACCCCGGCGCAGCGCAAGGCGGCGCTCGCCGAACTCGTCGCCCGCTATCGCGCGCATCCGCAGGTCGAGGCGGTCGTGACCGCCGAAGAACTGGCGTCGCGCCCGATTTCGAAGCGCGCCGCCGACACCTGGAGCCTGCTCGACAAGCTACGCGCCTCCTACAATGCGCAGCGGTCGGGCGATTTCATCGTCGTGCTCAAGGATCGCGTGACGCCGATCCCCGAATCGGGGCTCGGCTATGTCGCGACGCACGGGTCGGTCTGGGACTACGACCGGCGCGTTCCCATGCTCTTCTGGCGCAAGGGGCTTGCCGGGTTCGAGCAGCCCAATGCGGTGATGACGGTGGACATCCTGCCGACGCTCGCCGCGCTGATCGGCCTGCCGCTCGACATGAGCAAAGTCGACGGCAGCTGCCTCGACCTGCTGTCGGGGCCCGAGAGCAGTTGCCGCTGAGGGACGAGAGACAAGGATCATGACAAAGGTTTTGCGGGATTTTTCCGGCCGGATGCTGCTGGTCGGTTGTGGCAACATGGCGGGGGCGATGCTCGACCGCTGGCTGGCGGCGGGGCTCGACCCCGCGCGCGTCGCGGTCGTCGATCCGGCCGCGAAGCCCCGCGACGGGGTCGCGCTCCATGCGATGCTCGCCGACTGGCAGGCGGCCGACGGCGCCGCCGACTGGGTGATGCTCGGCATGAAGCCGCAGCAGCTTGGCGAGGTCGCGGACGCGCTGGCGCCGGTCGTGACCGGCGATACCCATCTCCTGTCGATCCTGGCGGGCGTCTCGCTCGCGGATCTCGCCGCGCGCTTTCCGGCCGCCCGGGCGCAGGCGCGCATCCTGCCCAACCTCGCGGCGCGGATCGGCGCGGGCGTGTCGGCGCTCGCCACCAGCGGCGATGCCGACGGCGACATGCTGACGGCGATGCTGGCGGCGCTCGGCCAGGTCGTCACGCTTGCCGACGATTCTTCGATGGACCTGATCACCGCCTTCACCGGCAGCGGCCCCGCCTTCGTCTTTCGCCTGATCGAGGCCTATGCCGCCGCCGGCGAGCGGCTAGGCCTGTCGAACGAGGATTCGCTGACACTGGCGGCCGCAACCTTCGGCGGCGCGACCGCGCTGCTCGACGCCAGCGGCGAAAAGCCCGGCGCCCTCGTCGCGCAGGTCGCGAGCAAGGGGGGCACGACGCAGGCGGGACTCGACGTGCTCGACGAGGATGGCCAGCTCGTCGCGCTGATGACCAACGTCCTGCGCGCGGCGCGCGACCGCGGCCGCGAGCTCGCCGATCTGGCGCGCGGCGAGGAATAGGCTTTTCGGTTCTGCTGCGGGGTCAGGCCTCTGTCCCCAGTTTCGCGATCCGGCCGCGATCGCGCGGCGGCAGCAGCGCTTCGTTGACCTGCCAGAACCCCGTGACCGCGGCCTGCCCCGCGTGGGTGTAGGCGCGGCTCATCGCGTCGCGGAGCTGCGAGAAGATCGCGCTTTCGAGCTGGCGTCCCTCGGGGGTCAGCCGCAATTCCTTCTGCCGCCGGTCGCGGTTGCCCGGCCGCGTCGCCAGCAGCGCGCGCGCCTCCATCTCCTTGATCACGCGTCCCAATGACTGCTTGGTGATGCCGAGCAGTGCGAGCAGGTCGGAGATCGTCAGCCCCGGCTGGCGCGCGATGAAATAGAGCGCCCGGTAATGCGCGCGGCCCAGGCCGTTTTCCGCCAGCCGCGCGTCGATCGTCCGCCACAGCGCGGCGTGGCCGAAAAACAGATATTCGATGCCCCGGCGGACTTCTTCCTCGCGTAAGAAAAGAGCGGAAGCGGCGGGGACTTGCGACAGGAAATTTTCCTCGGCCATGGCGACTCCCGTTGCGCCTGCGCCCTTGCTTTGGCAAGAGGCGCGCACCGATCCACCCCCAACGAACAGGTCATCCATGTCCGCTCCCGCCTTTGCCCGTCTGCCGCATCCCAATCCCACGGCACAGGATGTCCGCGCGGCGGCGATCGCGGACCCGGCGTTCGGGCGTGTCTTCACCGACCATATGGTGTCGATCCGCTATGCGGAAGGAAAGGGCTGGCACGATGCGCAGGTGATGCCGCGCGGCCCGCTGCTGCTCGACCCCGCGACAGCGGTACTCCATTATGCGCAGGAAATATTCGAAGGGCTCAAGGCCTATCGGCTCGACGACGGGGCGATGGCGCTGTTCCGTGTCGAGGCCAACGCCGCGCGCTTCAACGCCAGCGCGCGCCGCATGGCGATGGCCGAACTGCCGGAGGAATTGTTCATCGAGGCGGTGAAGCAGATCGTGCGCGTCGACGCCGACTGGTTCCCGCAGGTGGAGGGCGGCGCGCTCTATCTGCGTCCCTTCATGTATGCGAGCGAGGTGTTCCTCGGCGTCAAGCCGGCGGCCGAATATCATTTCCTCGTCATCGCTTCGCCGGTCGGCAACTATTTCAAGTCGGGCGCCCCGGCGGTCTCGCTCTGGGTGTCGGAGGATTATACGCGCGCCGCGCCGGGCGGCACCGGCGCCGCCAAATGTGGCGGCAACTATGCCGCGAGTCTCGTCGCGCAGCAGCAGGCGATCGCCAAGGGGCACGACCAGGTCGTTTTCCTCGACGCGGCCGAGCATCGCTGGATCGAGGAACTGGGCGGGATGAACATGTTCTTCGTCTTTGCGGACGGCAGCCTCGTCACCCCGCCGCTGACCGGTAGCATCCTGCCCGGCATCACGCGCGATGCGATCATGACGCTGGCGCGCGATGCGGGCCTGACGGTGCGCGAGGAACCCTATGCGATCGACCAGTGGCAGGCCGATGCGGAAAGCGGTCGCCTCACCGAAAGCTTCGCCTGCGGCACCGCGGCGGTGGTGACTCCGGTGGGCAAGGTGGCGCGCGGCGCGGGCAGTTTCACCATCGGTGCCGGGGGCCCTGGACAGGTGACGGCGATGCTGAAGGAAAAGCTGGTCGACATCCAGCGCGGCCGGGCGGCGGACCCCCACGGCTGGGTGACGCGCCTCTAGGGCCGCCTTGCCAACCATTCGCGAAACGCTATAGAGCGCGCTCGCACCGGCCGTTGGGGCGTAGCCAAGCGGTAAGGCAGCGGTTTTTGGTACCGCCATGCGCAGGTTCGAATCCTGCCGCCCCAGCCAGCCGGATTCTGGTCGAATCACTTTGGGATTCGGCCGAAAAGGTGAGTTTTCAGACAACGGACGAGCCAGAGGGGTCGAGGCAGATTCCGCCAGTTTCGGACTGGTTTGGACAGATATTGTTACCCGATTTGTTACCTGTTTTCCTGCCTCGGGGAGCCGGCGATGGAGTCGGTCATGTCCAGGAAAGGTGGTTTTACGCCTGCGTCGATCGACGTGCTCAAAACAGGTTCGCTCGGTGATCCCTTGATGCCGGGCTTGAGGATTGCCCCCGACCTGACGCGCCAAAAACTCGCACGCCCATTCGATCGCGCTCGGCCCTTGGGGATGGACGTTGATGGCTTCGAGCAAAAAATGCACAAAATTTACGGCAATTCTTCCGTCGTGCATCGTTGGGATGAACGGGAGCGAAAAAGACGAATGACGTGAACCGGGAGAAGCGCGCGAGAATCATGGCTTGGGTGGGGCGGGAAATCCTGCCGCACGAAGCCGCCACGGCTGAACCTAACGCCGTCCCGTGCCGTAATCGATTCTGATACGGACCCAGGCGCCGACCAATAGCTGTCCGCCGCGTCGCGGAGGTCGCACCCTGAATTGCCAGGCTGCGGCGAGCACCGCGCGATTGATCTGCGATCCGCTTGGATATTCGTCGAGTCCGACGCAATCCTCGACGCGGTAATCGGGTGCTGTGCGGCAGGCGATCAGGCCCCAGCCGGGGCCGCTGGCGGTGGATAGATAGCCGCGCAGTTCGTTGTCGCTTGGCTCGCGATACCAGGCGGCGGCATAAAGCGGTTCGCCGTTGGGCGCCGTTCCTACCTGTTCCGTATCGCGGAAAGCAGAGGACCGGCCGCCGCTGTTGGGCGGCCCGTAAACCTTTCCGTCGGACGGCCGGAGGACGGGCTGGGGAGGTTGCGGCGCGGGTGGCCGCTCACTCGGGGTTGGCGGGGGCGGCGCGGCTGTCGGGTTGAGGATTGGCGTGGGCGGAGGCTTGGGCGTTTCCGGTTGCGGCTCGGCAGCCGGCTGGGTCGGCGCAGGTTTCTCTTCGGCTTGCTCGCGTTCCCGGTTGTCCGGTTCGGGCGCTTCTTCCGAATTTCCAGCGGCCTCCAGGGTCACGATCGTGACGCGCTCCTCCCTGTTATCCGTCGGTTTCCCTACGCCGAAGGTGAGGAGCATGAGCAGCAGGCCGCCGGTGATCAGCAGGGCCAGGCTTATGGAAAGCGTGCGCCGTCCGGCGCCGATGCCGAGCGGTTCCGCGTAGGGAGTGGCCGGAACAGGGATCAGGGAAAGCCTTTTTCGGTGGCGGCGGCGTTTGCGCGGGATAGGGGCGCGTCAGGCCGATGACAAGAGCGAGGGCGGGCAAGATCGCGCAGGCGCCGGCCGCCATCATTCGGCTTCAACCGACAGCGGTTTTTGGAGGCCTGGAGAACGTAATCGGCCGGGGTCGTCATGTCGTCCTCGCCGATGACGAACTGGCAGTTGCGCGTTACGCCGGCCGCCCGGCGACCTACGGCGTCACCGTCTCGTTCAAATATTGACGGTATCGGCTCGCGATGATCGGTGCCGGCGGGTGCGCTAACGCATCGCCGGCGCTGATCTCGCCGTCATGGCGACAAATGCGCCGGGCGCCACCGGCGCTGCACGCCTCAAGCTTCGTGCCCCATGGGGGCGCGATCATCATCCCGCTCCGCCTCCGGATGCCGACTCCGCCCGGTCCGTGCCGGCCGCGTTCGATCGGCCGGCCGGTGTCGTCGTTCGATTCCCAATGGATTGACGCGCAAAAAAATTCTTCTAAATAGTCATTAGAATTAATAGCGACACGGGCCAGCTTGAACATCGGCCGCAGGGATGAGGGAAGAAATGCAAATGTTCGAAAATTATTCGTCCCACTGGATGGATGGCGACCTCGAACAGTTCGAGGCGGTGGTCGCGCGCTTCTTTCGCGAACAGGTCGAGCCGAACGACCTGAAATGGCGCGAAGCGAAGCGAACGGGGCGGGACGTGTGGCGCAAGGCAGGCGAACTGGGGATCATCCTGCCCGACGTGCCCGAACAATATGGGGGATCGGGTGGCACGCCGGCGCATATGGCGGTTGTCATCCGCGAGCAGGCGCGCGTCGGCGATGCCGCGTTCGGGGTGATGCTCAGCCACATCGTAGGACACTATATCCTCGCTTTCGGCACCGAAGCGCAGAAGCTCCGCTGGTTGCCCGGTATCGCGAGCGGCGAGGTCATCTGCTCGATCGCGATGACCGAGCCCGGCACCGGGTCGGATTTGCAGGCCATCCGCTGCCGTGCCGACCGGGTCGGAGACGCCTATGTCGTCAATGGCGCAAAGACCTTTATCACGAACGGCCAGCAGAGCGATCTCGTCCTGGTCGTCGCGCGGACGGGCGCCGAGGGGGCGAAGGGGATTTCCCTGATCCTCGTCGAGACTGCCACGCCCGGATTCCGGCGCGGGAAATGCCTCGACAAGATCGGCATAGAAGGCGCCGATACGTCGGAAATGTATTTCGACGATTGTACCGTGCCGGCGGACAATGTGCTGGGAGGCGTCGAGGGGCAGGGCTTTTACCAGCTGATGGGGCAGCTTCCCTATGAGCGGGCGGCGATCGCGATCTCCGCGCAGGGCGCGATGGAGCGCGCACTGGCGCTGACGCTGGACTATGTGAAGGAGCGCAAGGCGTTCGGCAAGGCGATCGTCGATTTCCAGAACACGCGCTTCGAACTCGCCGACATCAAGGCCACCGTGCTGGCGTGCCGGACCTTTTGCGATCATGTGATCGAGAAATGGGTCGACGGGACGCTCGATCCCACGCTCGCCTCGATGGCGAAATTCTGGCTCACCGACCGGCAGGTCGAAGTCATCGACCGCTGCCTGCAGTTTTTCGGCGGCTATGGCTATATGCGCGAATATCCAATCGCCCGCATGTACACCGATGCCCGCGTGCAACGCATCTATGGCGGCGCCAACGAGATCCAGCGCGAGCTGGTGGGGCGGTCGCTGTAGCGTCCAAGGCCGGCCGAGGGACTCCGGCAGGATCGGTGACGATCCCTTTTTCGGCAAGGAATCGTTCCCCGGCGAAAGCCGGGCCCACGCGGGGCTGCGCTACGCCATCTGGACCCCGGCTTTCGCCGGGGAACAAACCCTTGCCTGCCTGAGGAGCATATAGGCCGGCAGGCTCGGGGCTGCCGCAAGGCGCATCCCTTGAACCGGCCAAGGCCTCAGGCCGTAAGACCGCGCAGAAAGATGGCGAGAAAATCGTCCGCGACCTGACTGGGCGCGCGCGATCCCGGGCGATACCATCGGACGATGCCGTTGAACGCGCCGAACAGAATGCGGCTTATATCCTTCTGGTCCGCATCGCGGAGCGTTCCGTCCGCGATGCCGGCCGCGATCATGGATTGCACCGCTTCGTGAAGCTCGCGCTGTCCGACCCTGGTTCGTATCTGGGCGGGCTCGGCCAGCTCCGTGATGTTGAGCCGGACGAAGAACCGTCCGAAATCGTCGCAGATGATCTCCGCATACCGGCGGAAGAAGGCGACGATCTGTTCGCGGCCGGTCTGGTGCCGCTGCGCGCTTTCGACCGCCTCGTTGAATTGCTCGGCCGCCTTGTCCGAACATTGGGTTGCCAGTTCGTCCTTGCTGCGCGCGTAATAATAAAGGGCGGCGCGGGTGATATCGAGCGCATCCGCGATATCCTCCAGCGTCGCATGCCGAAACCCCTTCTCGGCAAAGACGCGGGCGGCGGCGCGGATGACCTCGTCGTGCCGGTCGAAGAATTTCTGCTTTCGCGGGCGCGGCGACCGTTTTGCAGAGACTGCGTCCATCTTTCGTCCTTCGTTACGGTTGCAGGTGTCGTGGGCGGCAATGACAAACGTCGGGCCCCGTGCCACGCCCGGGATGCCCGTTGGTGCCGCCTCTTAATCCAATCCTGCGAAACGATTAATCAGCTTCAACGTCAAATAAACCGCGCGTTGAAATTTGCAATGACGAAGGCCTCTTTATGGCAGAAAGAGGTGCCACCGATTGACAGCGAAGTCCAATAAATCTACTAACTGTTCGGATGAAAATAGAGAAGCGGGATGAGGGTATTGCTTCTGGCGGCCATGCCGGGATGCGCTATCAGGTGACTGGAATGCGTGAAGGGGCGATGATGATCGAAGGGGTCGACCTGGCCGCGCTGCGGGTATGGATGGATGGACAGGGCATCGGGACGGGCCCGATCGTCGACGCGCATCCGCTATCGGGCGGCACGCAGAATATCCTGCTGCGCTTCACGCGCGGCGAAGAGGTCTATGTGCTGCGCCGTCCTCCGTTCAATCTGCGCGCCAACTCCAACGAAGCGATGCGGCGCGAAGCGCGCGTCCTGGCGGGCCTTGCCGGAAAGGGCGTTCCGCATCCGCGGTTGATTGCCGCATGTCCCGACGAGGCGGTGATCGGCGCGGCCTTCTATTTGATGGAGCCCGTGGACGGCTTCAATCCGGTGGCGGGATTGCCGCCGTTGCATGCCGGCGACCCGGTGATCCGCCATCGCATCGGCCTGTCGATGGTGGAAGCGATCGCGGCGCTGGGGGCGATCGACTATCGCGCCGCCGGGCTCGAAGGGTTCGGCAAGACCGACAATTATCTGGAGCGGCAGGTCGGCCGCTGGCGGGCGCAGCTTGCCTCCTACGCCGATCTGCCGGGCTGGCCCGGCCCCGATGCGATCCCGGGCGTCGACACCGTCGGGCGCTGGCTCGACAGGCACCGGCCGGCGGATTTCCGCCCCGGGATCATCCACGGCGATTTCCATCTCGCAAACGTCATGGTCCGCCCCGACGGCGGCGACCTGGCCGCCGTCGTCGACTGGGAACTCAGCACGATCGGCGATCCGCTGCTCGATCTTGGCTGGTTGCTCGCGACCTGGCCCGAGGGCGACGTCCCGCGCGCGACCGACGTAGCGGCGACGCCGTGGCAAGGCTTTGCGACGCCGGCGGAACTGGTCGCGCATTATGGCGCCGTCAGCGGACGCGACCTCGCGGCGCTCGACTGGTATGTCGTGCTTGCCTGCTTCAAGCTCGGCATCATCCTCGAAGGCACGTACGCCCGCGCCTGCGCCGGAAAGGCGCCGCGCGAGACGGGCGACCGGCTCCATGCCCATAGTGTCGACCTGTTCGCGCGCGCATTGCGCCGCATTGGCTGAAAGGAAGAAGATGAAGGACGATACCGACTTTTCCGGCAAGCGCGTGCTTGTCGTCGGCGGGTCGAGCGGAATCGGCAACGGCATCGCGCACGGGTTCCGCGAACGCGGCGCGCGGGTCCATGTCTGGGGCACGCGCGCCGATGCCGCGGATTACGACCCCGCCGACGGGTCCGACCTGTCGGGCCTCGGCTATGACTGCGTCGATGTCGGCGACCCCGACGCGATCGAGGCCGCGCCCGCGCCGGCTTCGTTTGACGGGGGCCTCGACGTGCTGATCCTGTGCCAGGGGACCGTCGTCTATCGCCGCGGCGAATTCGAGCGCGCGGGTTGGGACCGGGTGATGGCGGTCAATCTCGACAGCCTGATGCACTGCGCTCGCAAGTTCCGCGCGGCGCTGTCGGACGGCAGCGGATCGATCGTCATCGTCAGCTCGGTTTCGGGGCTGAAGGCGAATATCGGCAACCCCGCCTATGCGGCGTCGAAGGCCGGGGCGATCAGCCTGACCAAGACGCTGGGGCAGGCGTTCGCCGCCGACGGCATCCGCGTCAACGGCCTCGCGCCCGGTCTCGTCGATACCAAGCTGACGAAGGTCACGACGCAAAATCCCGCCCGGCTCGAAGGCGCGCTCGCGAATATTCCGCAGCAGCGGCTGGGGACACCCGCCGACATGGCGGGCACCGCCATCTTCCTCGCCTCGCCGCTCGCCTCCTATGTCACGGGCCAGACCATCGTGGTCGACGGCGGGCTGATGCTGTAACGAAAGGCAGAAAACATGGATTTCGAATATAGCGCCAGGGTCGCGGCCCTGCTCAAGACGCTCGAAGCCTTCATGGACGAGCATGTCTATCCGAACGAGCGGGCCTATTACGACTTCGTCCACGACCAGAACAATCTGTGGCAGGAATGGCCGCAGATGGAGGCGCTAAAGGACAAGGCGCGCGCCGCCGGGCTGTGGAACCTGTTCCTGCCGCACGAATATGGCGAATTCTCTCCGGGGCTTTCCAACCTCGAATATGCGCCCAGCGGTTCGTCCATCAGCACCAGGTCGGGTTCGAAGACCAGTGCGCGCGCCAGCGCGACGCGCTGCCGCTGGCCGCCCGACAATGCGTCGGGCCGTCGGTCGCCAAGGCCTTCGAGCCGGACCAGCGCCAGCGCCGCTTCGACCTTCGCCGCCGCATCGGCGCCGCGAATGCCGCGGACGCGCAGGGGAAAGGCGATATTCCCGGCGACGCTCATGTGCGGGAACAATGCGTAATTCTGAAAGACGACGCCCATGTTGCGCTTGTGCGGCGGCCGGTCGGCAAGCGAGCGGCCATCGAGATATATGTCGCCCTCGCTCGGCGTCTCGAACCCTGCGAGCATCATCAGCGTCGTCGTCTTGCCCGAGCCCGAGGGGCCGAGCAGGGTCAGGAATTCGCCCCGCTCGACCGCCAGGTCGAGCCCGGCCACCGCGGCAGCGGCGCCAGCCGCATAGCGTTTCTCGACGCCGCGGAACTCGACCAGGGGCGAGGCGGATGCCGCCATCAGCATGTCATCGATCGATAGACGGCGCCCAGTCGCCGCACGCCCTCTTCGATCTGCGTCGGCGTGGCATAGCTGTAAGCCAGCCGGACGTGATTGCGCGGGACGCCCGCGCCTTGCGACGCGAAGAAGCGGCTTCCGGCGATCAGGTGCACGCCCGCTTCGGCCGCGCGCGCCGCGAGCTGGTCGCCGTCGGCCTCGTCGGGCAGCGTCACCCAGACGTAATAGCCGCCTTCGGGCGCCGCGACGCGGGCGGTGGGCAGTTCGCGCGCCAGCGCCGTCATCATGGCGTCGCGGCGTTCCCGATAGGCCGCCTGCACGCGCGCGATATGCGCGGGAAAGGCAGGGGAACTCGCAAACCCATGAATGATCCTCTGGATCAGCGGCGAAGAACCGCCTTCCGATTTGAGCGCGATCATCCGCGCGATCAGCGCGGGCTCGGCGGCGACCCAGCCGATGCGCAGTCCGGGGGCGACCAGCTTGGAAAAGCTGCCGAGGTGAAAGATCGATCCCGACCGGTCGAGCGCCTTGAGCGGCGCCTGGTCCGCGCCTTCGAAGCGCACGCGGCGATAGGGGCTGTCCTCGATGATCGCGATGCCGCGCTCCTCCGCGAGCGCGACCAGCGCGGCGCGGCGCGCGTCGGGCATCGTCGTGCCGGTCGGATTGTGGAATTCGGGGACGTTGTAGATCAGCTTCGGCGCCGCCCGGCCGGCGGCGGCGCGGCGATCGAGCGCGGCGGCAAGCGCCGCGACGTCGAGGCCCGCCGCATCCTGCCCAACCTCGATGAACTCGACGCCGAAATTGCGGAAGATCGGCACCGCGGTGAAATAGGTCGGCGCGGTCACCACGATCGCGTCGCCTTCGTCGAGCAGCAGCCGGCAGACGAGGTCGATCCCCTGCTTCGCGCCGTTGGTGACCAGGATGTGGTCGGCGGTCAGGTCGCAGCCATTGGCATTCATCCACTCCGCCAGCCACGCGCGCATATAGGGCTGGCCGCGGCCCGATGCATATTGCAGCACCTCCTCGCGATGCGCGCCGAGGGCCGCCTCCGCATAGGGCGTCAGGTCGGGCAGCAGTTGCGGCGCGGCGAAACCCGAATCGAAGAAGATCGTCCCCTCGTCGAACTCGGATGGAAAATGCGGGGCCGGAAAGCGCGTCGACAGGGGTCTTGCCCGGCGTGCCAGACGATCATCACTCAACAAATCCTGTGCCCCTCTTCTGCGCCGCGCCCGTTTGCGAAGCGGCTCACCCTGCCCGGAACGATGGTTCGGGCCGACGAATCCGCCATCATCCGACCACCAAAAAGCGAGTGGCGGATTTGCGCGCGCCATCGCTCGTGCTGGTCGGGAGGGGGAAGAATGCGACGACGTCTGCGATATAGGGGAGGACGGGCCGTCGGCGCCTTATGGGCCGCGCTCGCGCTTGCCGCCGGTGGCGCCATTGCCGCCGATCCGGCCGCCGAAGGACCCTTTCCCAGCACCTATCGGCCGGCCGCCGCGGCGCCGACCGCCATCGTCGGCGCGACGCTGCTGACCGGAACGGGCGCCGAGATCGCCGATGCGACGCTGCTGATGCGCGACGGCCGGGTCGAGGCGGTGGGCGCGAACCTTTCCGTTCCCGACGGCTACGCGCGCATCGACGGTCGCGGCAAATGGGTGACTCCGGGAATCATCGACGCGCATTCGCATCTCGGCGTCTATCCTTCGCCGGCCACGCCGTCGCATCAGGACGGCAACGAAGCCGTCGCACCGAACACCGCGGAGGTGTGGGCCGAACATTCGGTCTGGCCGCAGGATCCGAAATTCCGTCTCGCGCGCGCCGGCGGGGTGACGACGCTGATGGTGCTTCCGGGCTCCGCGAACCTGTTCGGCGGGCGCTCCGTGACGCTCAGGAATGTTCCCGCGGTGACGGCGCAGGGCATGAAATTCCCCGGCGCTCCCTATGGATTGAAGATGGCGTGCGGCGAGAATCCGAAGCGCGTCTATGGCGCGCGCGGCCGGTCGCCGGCGACGCGGATGGGCAATGTCGCGGGCTATCGCAAGGCATGGATCGACGCTGCGGATTATGCGCGCAAATGGGACCGGTGGGAAAGCGGCGGCCGCACCGGCGAACCGCCGAAGCGCGATTTGCAGCTCGAAACGCTCGCCGGGGTGCTGAAGGGCGAAATCCTGGTCCAGAACCACTGCTACCGCGCCGACGAGATGGCGGTGATGATCGACGTTGCGCACGAATTCGGCTTTCGCATCCGCGCCTTCCATCACGCGAACGAGGCCTACAAGATCATACCCTTGCTGGTGAAGGAGGACATCTGCGTCGCCACCTGGGCCAACAGCTGGGGCGCGAAGATGGAATCGCTCGACGGGATAGAGGAAAATGCGCCGATGATCGACGCCGCGGGCGGCTGCGCGATCATCCACTCGGATGACGGTCTGCTGATCCAGCGGCTCAATCAGGAGGCGGGAATCGCGATGACCGCGGCCAACCATGCCGGCCTGTCGATCACCCGCGGCGAGGCGATCCGGTGGATCACCTCCAACCCGGCCAGGGCGCTCGGCATCGCCGACCGGGTCGGCTCGCTCGAACCCGGCAAGATGGCCGACGTCGTGCTGTGGAGCGCCAATCCGTTCAGCGTCTACGCGCTCGCCGACCGGGTCTGGATCGACGGCGTGCCGATGTGGGATCGCGGCGATCCGCGTTATCGCTTGCCGTCGGACTTCCTGCTCGGCCAGCCCGGTCAGGATTTCGCGCGATGACCCGCCTCGGCCTTTTCCTGCTGGCGCTGGCGCTGGCCTGCACCGGCCCGGCCGCGGCGGAAACCGTCGCGATCACCGGCGGCCGTGTCGTCACCATGGGGCCCGCGGGCGACATCGCCGACGGGACGGTGGTCATCGCCGACGGCCGTATCGTCGCGGTCGGCGCGGGCGTCGCGGTGCCGCCCGATGCGACGGTCATCGACGCGCGCGGCAAGGTCGTGACGCCGGGGCTGGTCGCGGCGGGGACGGCGCTCGGCCTCGTCGAGGTGCGGATGGTCGCCGCCGCCGACGATCGCGCCACCCACAAGCGCGACCTCAGCGCCGCGTTCGACGCCGGCTATGGGCTCAATCCCGATTCGCTGCTCGTGCCCGTCGCGCGGCTGGGCGGCATCACCCGTGCGATCGCCACCCCCGCCTATGACGACAAGGGGGACCGCGAACTGCCGTTCGCCGGGCAGGCGGCGGCGGTCGTGCTCGACGGCCGCCCGATGCTGATGCGGCGCGGGGTCGCGATGGTGCTCGAAATGGGCGAGGGCGGCGCCGAGCGAACGGGCGGCGCACGCGGTGGAGAGTTGGCCCTGCTGCACGCGCTCTTTGCGGAGGTGCGCGATTTCAAGGCGCGCCGCGCCGCCTATGACCGCGGCGAAACGCGCGCCTACATGCTGTCGCGCGCCGATATGGAGGCGTTGATCCCCGTCGTCGACGGCCGGATGCCGCTGCTCGTCACCGTCAACCGCGCCTCCGACATCCGCGACGCGCTTGCGATGGCCCGCGCCGAAGGCGTGAAGCTGATCCTCGAGGGCGTCGCCGAGGGCTGGCGCGTGGCGGGCGAGATCGCCGCGGCGGGCGTCCCGGTCCTCGTCACTCCGGTCCAGAACAGCCCGGCGTCGTTCGAAGCGCTCGGCGCGACGCTCGCCAACGCTCGCCGTCTCGCCGAAGCCGGCGTGCTGGTCGCGATCGAAGGCAATGGCAATCATCGGGAGCGCGAATTGCGCTACAATGCCGGCAACGCGGTCGCCAGCGGCCTCGACTGGCGCGCCGGACTGGCCGCGATCACGATCAATCCGGCGCGCATCTTCGGGCTCGCCGACCGCGTCGGCTCGCTCGAATCGGGCAAGGACGGCGACGTCGTCGTCTGGGACGGCGATCCGCTCGACACGCTGACGCGGCCCGTCGCCGTGCTGATCCGCGGCGCCCGCCAGCCCATGACGTCGCGCGCCACCGAATTGCGCGACCGCTATCTTCCGACCGTCCGGTCTTCCGCCGAAGGAGAAATCCCATGAACGTGAACAAGCTGCTTTTGCTGTATTCGGGTATATTGACCGCGGCCTTCGCGTTCGCGGTGGTGAGCGAGGCGGGGGCCGACACGCGGCCGGGCAAGGCGGCGTTCGAAGAGATCGACGTCAAGCGGATCAACGTGCGAGAGGACGACGGGACGATCCGCATGATCGTGTCGAACAGCAGCCACGCGCCGGGCATCATCATGCACGGCAAGGAACGTCCGCATCCCGCCGGCAATCGCGGCGCCGGGATCATCTTCTACAATGAGGAAGGGTCCGAAAACGGCGGCCTGACCTTTGCGGGCAAGACCGGTCCCGACGGCAAGGTGTCGGGCGGCGGGCATCTCAGCTTCGACCAATATGAGCAGGATCAGGTGATCCAGCTGACCCAGAGCGAATATGACGGGCGGCGCTGGGCGGGGATGATCATCAACGACCGGCCCGATCAGCCGCTCGACTTCGATCTCGCCGAACGCATCTCGAAGATGCCCGACGGTCCGGAACGCACCGCGCTGCTGGAGAAGGTGCAGGCAGAGGGCAGTTTCGGGCGCCAGCGCCTCTATGTCGGCAAGACGCGCGATCGCGATTCGGCGGTGATGCTCAGCGACGCGATGGGGCGGCCGCGCATCCGGATGCAGGTGACGTCCGACGGCAAGGCGTCGATCGACTTCCTCGACGAAAAGGGCGCCCTCATCCGGTCCGTCGCCCCCAACACGCCGTGATGGGGCACGCGATGGCAGCGCGTCCGCTCCTCGTCGCGGCGGCGGCCTTCGCGCTCGCCGGCTGCGCCGCGTCGGGTGGGGCGGGGCCGCAGGCGGCATCCGCCGGGCCGGCTGCGCCTACCGTCCATTCGGCCCCTTTCCCGAGCACCTATCGTCCGCCGGCAACCCGGCCGGTCGCTCTGGTCGGCGCCACCGTGCTCACCGCGACGGGGGAGGAGATCGCCAACGGCACGGTGCTGATGGAGAATGGAAAGATTGCCGCGGTCGGCGCCGGGCTGCCGGTTCCGGCGGGCTATCGGGCGATCGACGCGCGCGGCAAGTGGGTGACGCCGGGGGTGATCGACGCCCATTCGCATCTCGGCGCCTGGTCGCAGCCCGACAGCGTCGGCGCGCTCAACGACGTCAACGAGATGACCGACCCCAATACGGCGCAGATGTGGGTCGAACATTCGATCTGGCCGCAGGACCCCGGTTTCGACACGGCGCGCGAGGCGGGCGTGACGACGCTGATGGTGCTTCCGGGCTCCGCGAACCTGTTCGGCGGCCGCACCGTCACGCTCAAGAACGTGCCGTCGGCCACCGTCCAGGGCATGAAATTTCCCGATGCCCCCTATGGCATCAAGATCGCCTGCGGCGAGAATCCCAAGCGCGTCTATGGCGCGCGCGGCCGGTCGCCGGCGACGCGGATGGGTAATGTCGCGGGCTATCGCAAGGCGTGGATCGACGCCGCCGACTATGCGCGCAAATGGGACCGGTGGGAAAGCGGCGACCGCACCGGCGAGCCGCCGAAGCGCGACCTGCAGCTCGAAACGCTCGCCGGGGTGCTGAAGGGCGAGATATTCGTCCAGAACCATTGCTACCGTTCCGACGAGATGGCGAACATGATCGACATCGCGCACGAATTCGGCTTTCGCATCCGCGCCTTCCATCACGCGAACGAGGCGTACAAGATCGCGCCCCTGCTGGTGAAGGAGGACATCTGCGTCGCCACCTGGGCCAACTGGTGGGGCTACAAGATGGAGGTGTTCGACGCGATCGAGGAGAATGCCGCGCTCGTCGAGGCGGCGGGCGGCTGCGCGATCATCCATTCCGACGACCCGGTCCTGATCCAGCGCTTGAATCAGGAGGCGGCGGTGGCGCTGTCGGCTGCCTGGCGCGCCGGGCTGAAGATCGAAAAGGCCCGGGCGATCCGCTGGTTCACCGCCAACCCGGCCCGGGCACTCGGCATCGCCGACCGGGTCGGCACGCTCGAACCGGGCAAGAATGCCGACGTCGTGCTGTGGAGCGCCGATCCCTTCAGTATCTATGCGCGCGCCGACAAGGTCTGGATCGACGGCGGTCTCGTCTTCGATCGCGACGATCCAACCTATCGGCGCCATTCCGACTTTCTGGTCGGACAAGCGGGAGAAAGGCCATGATCCGCTTCCTCGCCGCCTGCGCGGCGCTCGCTCTCGCGGCGCCCGCGGCCGCCGAAACCATCGCCATCGTCGACGCGACGCTGCTGACGATGACCGAGGCCGGGACGATCGGGAAGGGGACGGTCCTGATCCGCGACGGACGCATCGCGTCGATCGGCGCAAATGTCGCGGTCCCGCCCGATGCGCGCATCGTCGACGGACGCAGCGGCGTCGTCACGCCGGGCTTCATCCAGGCCGACAGCACCCTAGGCGCGGTCGAGGTCAGCCAGGTGCCGGCGAGCGCCGACCGCGCGACGCACAGCCGGACGATCAGCGCCGGCTTCGACATTTCGCTGGGGCTCAATCCCGATTCGATCCTGCTGCCGGTCTCGCGGCTTGCGGGAATCACGCACGCGGTCACCACGCCGCTCTACGACGACCGGTCCGGGCGCGACCTGCAATTCTCGGGACAGGCCGCGGTGATCGATCTGGCGCAGCGCCCCGACATGGTCACGCGGCCGCGCGTGGCGATGGTGCTCGAAATGGGGGAGGGTGGTGCCGAACGCGCGGGCGGCGCGCGCGGATCGGCGATCGTGGCGCTGCGCGCGACGCTCGCCGACGTCCGCCATTTCGCGCGTCACCGCGCCGCCTACGACCGTGGGGAAGGGCGGCCGCAGACGCTGTCGCGCATCGACCTCGAAGCGCTGGTGCCGGTGGCGGAAGGCCGCATGCCGCTGATCGTCAAGGTCGATCGTGCGTCGGACATCGTCGAGATGATCGCGCTGGCCCGCGAGGAGGGACTGCGCATCATCCTCGACGGCGCCGAAGAGGGCTGGCGGGTGGCCGATGCCATCGCGGCGGCGAAGGTGCCGGTCATCGTCGACCCGCTGGCCAATCTGCCGCACAGCTTCTCGCAGGTCGGCGCGTCGATGGACAACGCCGCGCGGCTGCACGCCGCCGGGGTCGCCGTCGTCCTCAAGGCCGGCAGCGGCGTCGCGCATCGCGCGCGCGAACTGCGCTACAGCGCCGGCAACGCTGTGGCCTGGGGCCTGCCGCACGATGCCGCGGTGGCCGCCATCACCATCAACCCGGCGCGCGTTTTCGGGGTCGCCGACCGCATCGGGTCGCTGGCCGTCGGGCGCGCGGCCGACCTGATATTGTGGAGCGGCGATCCGCTCGAGCCGCTGTCGCAGCCCCGCCTGATCTTCGTCGAGGGGCTCGAAAAGCCGCTGACCGCCCGGCCGCTAGACCTGCGCGACCGCTATTTGCCCTGAGCTTCGGCTCAGGGCAGCGGCTTGCCGTCGACGTCGATCAGCTTCACGGCCGGATAGCGCTCGCGCAGCGCCGCGATCCACTGCTTCGAATCGCCGGCAAGGATCAGCGTCGCCCGATCGCTCCGGATATGTCCGGCGACCGTTGCGGCGATGTCTTCGGGGGATGGCGGCGCCTTCGCGGACACTTCGGATGCGAGCACGTCGAGCGACGCATCGCTGGCAACCAGCGTCGAGAGATAGTTGGCGAGACCCGCCGCGCGCTCGGTCTGGCTCGACAGTCCGTTGGCGACGAACGTCGCGCGGTCGGCGATCCGGGCGGCGTCCATGGGTTCGCTGCGCAGGCGCGGGGATCAGGCGGCGCATCGGAATCTCCCTGAATAGCGCAAGGGCTTCGGGCAAAGAGGGGGTCAGCGGAGCAGCGAAATGCCGTCGCGTCGCACCACGCGGCCGCGCTGCATGACGAACAGCGGCCGCTCGGTCGTGCGGATGTCGGTGAGCGGGTTGCCGGGGACGGCGACGATGTCGGCCCATTTGCCGGGCGTCAGCGTGCCCATCTCGGCTTCGAGGCCGATCAGCCGCGCCGCATTGCTGGTGCCCGCGAGCAGCGCCGCGCCGGGACGCATTCCCGCCTCGACCATCAGCGCGAACTCCATCGCATTGCGGCCGTGGCCATCGGGACGGACCGTCGCGTCGGTCCCGAGCGCGATCGGGACTCCGATGCGCAGCGCGGCGCGGAACATGTCCGCGTGCGCGGCGGCGGCGACGTGCGCCTTTTCGGCAATATTGGGGGGATAGCCGTCGGCGTGGCTCTCGACCCAGTCGAGCGCCATGAAGGTCGGAACCAGATACACGCCTTTCGCGCGCATCAGTTTCAGCGTGTCCTCGGACAGGAAACTGCCATGCTCGATCGAATCGATGCCTGCCTCGACCGCCAGCCGCGAAGCCGCGTCGCCGTGCGAGTGCGCGGCGACCTTGCGTCCCCATTTATGGGCCTCGCCGATCACCGCCTCCAGCTCCTCGCGCGTCAGCTGCGGCACGTCGACGGGGTCGTAGGACAGCACGCCGCCGGAGGCGCAGACCTTGATTGCGTCGGCGCCCCACTTGATCTGGTCGCGCACCGCCTCGCGGCACTGGTCGGCGCCGGTGCAGACGCCCTCGCGCGGGGTCAGGGGCGCGACGCGCTGCGCCGGAAAGGGTGGCCGGTCGCAGCTGCCGCCGGTCGCGGTGATCGCATTGCCGGCGGCTAGGATGCGGGGCCCCGGCGTCAGGTCCGCCGCGATCGCGTTGCGGAGTCCCACATCGATGAACTCGCGGCCGCCGACATGGCGCACCGCCGTGAAACCGGCCTCGAGCGTCCGGCGCGCGTTGGCGGCGGCATAGAAGGCCATTTCGGTCGGGTTGCGCATCAGCTCGTTGAGCGTCTTGCGATAGTAATTCTCGTCGGGTTCGAGCGTCAGGTGCGAGTGGACGTCGATGAAGCCCGGCAGCAGCGTCGCGTCGCCCAGGTCGATGACCTCGGCGCCTTCGGGAATCGCCGCATCGCCGCCCACCGCGACGATCCGGCCGGCCCGCACGACGACGACGGCATCGCTGCGCAGTCGTTCGCTCGTCGCGTCGAACAGGTGCGCGGCGCGAAGCACGACCGTTTTTTCGCCATCCTGCGCCGATCCGGTCGCGCCGGCGCAGAGCAGAAGGGCGCCCGCCAGTCCCGCGCGCGCGATGCGTTGAATGGCTTTCAGCATGGCATGTCCCCCGACCCCTTCGGCAAAGACGCGAACGCCCTATCGCATAGGAGCGACGAGTGCGCCGAATCCGCCAGCGCGATAGCGGATTTCGCGTCGCCATCCATCCTGTTCATGCGCGGCAGCAACAGGGGAGCAGCATGTCCAAGAGCCGGATCGAGGGATCGTTCGTCGCCACCGTCACACCGTTCGACAGCCGCGGAGAGATCGATTTCGGCGCCTGGCGGACGCTGATCGACCATCAGCATCGCCACGGCACCGCGGCGATGCTGTTCCTGGGATCGACCGGCGAACCGTCGCTGCTGTCGCCCGAGGAAAAGCAGCGGGTGATCGTCGAGACCGCGAAGATGCGGCCGCCGGGGATGCTCTTCTATTACGGCTGCACCGGAGCCTCGACGGCGCAGGTGATCGACAATGTGCGCTTTGCCGCCGCCAACGGCGCCGACGGCGCGATCATCGCCGCGCCTCCCTATATCTGCGCGCCGGAGACCGATATCGAGCAATTCTATCTCGACGTCGCCGATGCGGCGGACTTGCCGCTCGGCATCTACAACAACCCGCCGCGCGTGAAGACCGACCTTCATTGGGACCAGCTGCTGCGGCTTTTCCGCCATCCCAATATCGTCGTGCACAAGGAATCGACGGGGCGCGTCGGGCAGGTGGCGCAGATATTGGCGGCCGCACCCGACGTTTCGGTGATGTGCTGCGATTCCCCCAATCTCGGGCTGGTCGTGCCGACGATGGCGTTGGGCGGGCACGGGACCGCGAACATGAGCGGCAATCTGGCTCCGGCCGAAATGGCGGCGATCTCGAAACCCTGGACGGGTGCCGACGATGCCGCCGCTTTTCGCGAGCGCTATCTGGAGCTGCTGCCGCTGCTGCATTTTCATTACTCGGCGATCAACCCGGTCGCCATCAAGTCGCTGATGCGTGCCTGCGGGTTGCCGGTCGGCGAATTGCGCCGGCCGCTTCGCGGTCTGTCGCCGGCGCAGGTCGAGACGGGGCTGGAATTCATCCGCACGAGCGGAATGGGGGCTCGCTACGGCTATACCACTGGGACGTCGTGAACAGGGCGCGGCGTTCGCGCGATCCCTGGAGCGTCCGGGAACGGCCGGATTTTCGGTCAGGCGCGGGAAACCCACGGTCCGGCTCGCACGGTTATTGACCTGGCCTCGCCCTTTACCCATGCGGACGGCTTGCTTGGGCAAGCGTGGGCCGGGGGGCGGGGCGCTTGATTCGGGCGCGACAAGGATCAAAGGTTTCGTCCCCGTTCATGACCATATTCCAGCGCTTCGCGCCGCACGCGCATGACATCGCCATCGACCTCGGGACGGTGAACACCGTCATTTACGTTCGCGGTCGGGGGATCGTGCTCAACGAACCGTCGGTCATCGCGCTCGAAACGCGCGACGGGATTCGCCACGTCAAGGTCGTCGGCAACGACGCCAAGCCGATGATGGGCAAGACGCCCGCCAATATCGAGGCGATCCGGCCGCTCCGCGACGGGGTGATCGCCGACATCGACGTCGCCGAACAGATGATCAAGCATTTCATCGACAAGGCGCTCGGCGGGCCGAGCCGCCTGCGCCGCCGCAGCCATGTCGTCGTCTGCGTCCCCTCCTGCTCGACGCATGTCGAGCGCCGCGCGATCCGCGACGCGGCCTCCAACGCCGGCGCCGTCAGCGTCCAGCTGATCGAGGAACCGCTGGCCGCGGCGATCGGCGCCGGGCTGCCCGTGACCGAACCGCGCGGAACGATGGTCGTCGACATCGGCGGCGGCACGACGGAGGTCGCGGTGCTGTCGCTCGGCGGCGTCGCCCACAGCAGTTCGGTGCGCGTCGGCGGCGACAAGATGGACGACATGATCGCCTCGTCGATCCGCCGCAAGCACAACATGATGATCGGCGAAATGACCGCCGAGCGCGTCAAGCTCGCGATCGGCTCGGCCGTCGCGCCGCAGGGCGAGGGCATCGTCATGGCTGTCAAGGGACGCGACCTCGTCACCGGCCGGCCGTCCGAAGTCCAGGTGTCCGAGGCGGAGATCGCGGAGGCGCTCGCCGAACCCGTCGGCCAGATCGTCAGCGCGGTGAAGGCGGCGCTCGAACGCACGCCCCCCGAACTGTCGGCCGACATCATCGATGAAGGCATCACGCTGACCGGCGGCGGGGCGCTGCTGCGCCGCATGGACCAGGCGATCGCCAAGGCGACCGGCCTGCCCGTCCGGGTAGCGGAAGACGCGCTGATCTGCGTCGCGATGGGCGCGGGCCTGACCTTCGACGATCAAAGCTATCGCGGTATATTGATGGCCGCCTGACGGCCGCGCAGGGCCGATGGGAATAGCCTTTCGGCCGCCGAACCCTCATCCCCCGCCCGCCACCGTTGGCGGCTGCGACGGGGGAATAGGTTGGTTGTGCACGGAAAGAACATTAAGAGAACAAATGGCGGCTGTCAAGCTGCGCATGCACGCGATGGCGACACAGTTTGAAATGCGTCGCGTGACTTTGCTTGGAAGGGAGGCGCCCGCCGCCGCCCCACGCTCCCCTCGGTTGACGTAAACGGTAACTTGTCTAACGGTCGCTGCATCGGAACGGGAGACATCTATGAGCAAGGAACCGCAATTCGATCTTTCGGGGCGCGTCGCGCTGGTGACGGGGGCGTCGTCGGGGCTCGGTGCCGGGTTCGCGCGGGCGCTGGCCGCGGCGGGCGCGAAAGTCGTGCTGGCCGCGCGGCGCGCCGACCGGCTCGCCGAACAGGTCGCCGCGATCGAGGCGGCGGGCGGGCAGGCGGTCGCGGTGTCGCTCGACGTGACCGACGAGGCATCGACGAAGGCCGCCTATGATGCCGCGGAGGCGGCGTTCGGCACCGTCGATACGATCATCGCCAACGCCGGCGTGGCGACCGAGAAGGTGGCACTGGGGCTAGCGGTCGAAGAGGTCGACGGCCTGCTCGCCGCCAATATCCGCGGCGTCTTCCTGACCGTGACCGAGGGCGCGCGGCGGCTCGAAGCCGCGGGCAGCCGCGAGCGGCAGCACGGCCGCGTCGTCATCATCGGCTCGATCACCGCCGACAAGGTGTTCCCGGCGACCTCGGTCTATGGCGCGACCAAGGCGGCGGCGCGCCACATGGGCAAGGCCTTCGCGCGCGAATGGGCGCGGCGCGGGATCAACGTGAACGTCATCCAGCCCGGCTATTTCGAATCCGAGATGACCGCCGAACTGTTCAGCAGCGAGGCGGGCCGCAAGTTCGTCGCCAGCTTCCCGCGCCAGCGGCTGCGCCCGGCCAGCGACCTCCATGCGCCGCTGCTCTTCCTCGCCTCCGACGCGTCGGCGGGGGTGACCGGCAGCGTCATCACCGTCGACGACGGGCAGACCTTGTGACGGACGAAGCGAAGCGCGAACTGATCGTCGAGCGGCGCGGCGCGGTCGAGATCGCGACGCTCAACCGGCCCGAGCGGCTGAATGCGCTGAACGAAGGGCTGGTCGAGGCGCTGAACGCCTATTTCGGCGGGCTCGCCGAACGCAAGGATGTGCGCGTCGTGCTGCTGCGCGGCGCCGGTCGCGGTTTCTGCGCCGGGCTCGACATCCAGGAGGACCGGGCCGGCGACGAAACGCCGGTGTTGCGCACGCTGCGGACCCAGACCGATATCGGCAATATCTATCGCAGGATGCGCGCCTGTCCGCAGCCGATCATCGCGCTCGGCCACGGCGCCGCGGCGGGCGGGGGGCTGTCGCTGCTGCTCGCGTCGGACGTGCGCTACGGCGCGCCCAGTTTTCGTTGCAACGCCGCCTACATCCGCATCGGGCTCGGCGGCTGCGACATGGCGTCGAGCTATTTCCTGCCGCGCCTCGTCGGGGCGAGCCTCGCGTCGGAGATGATCCTGACCGGGCGCTTCGTCGGCGCGGAGCGGGCGCTCGCGGCGGGGCTGATCAGCGAGATCGTCGACGAGGACAAGCTGCTCGACCGCGGGCTCGCGCTCGCCGAAGAGATGCTCGCGACCAGCCCATGGGGCTTGCGTCTGTCCAAGCAGGCGCTGAACCTCAACATCGACGCGCCGAGCCTGGAAGCGGCGATGGCGATCGAGGACCGGCAGCAGGTGATTCTGTCGGCGACCGAGGATTACAAGGAAGCGCTCACCGCTTTCCTCGACAAGCGCCCGCCCGAATATCGCGAGCGATAGCGGGCCTTCGGAAGAAAGGACGGCGTTCGGGCGCCCCGGCCCCGGAAAGGCGAGCCGGATTCGAGCAGAACAGGAACGGAAGCGGGCGGCGGCCGTTTCGGGAACGACCCGAACGGAAACGGAACGACCCGCGTGCCCGAAGATCAGCCATCCGCCGATGCCTCCGACGCTCCCGCAACGCTATCCGCGCTGGCGGCGGCGGTCGATCGCTGCACGCGCTGCCCACTCTATCGCCACGCGACGCAGGGCGTGGCGGGCGAGGGGCCAAAGAGCGCGCGCATCATGCTGATCGGCGAACAGCCGGGCGATCAGGAGGACCGGCAGGGCCGGCCGTTCGTCGGCCCGGCGGGACGGCTTCTCGACGCCGCGCTGGACGAGGCCGGGCTCGACCGCCGGCGGCTTTTCCTCACCAATGCGGTCAAGCATTTCAAGTTCACGCCGCGCGGCAAGCGGCGGCTGCACCAGACCCCGACCACCGGAGAGGTCGACATCTGCCGCTGGTGGCTCGACAGGGAGCGCGCATTGGTGCAGCCCGATCTCATCGTCACGCTGGGCGCCACCGCGCTGCGCGGGGTGACGGGAAAGAGCGCGAGCATCCGGTCGATGCGCGGGCACGCGGTGGAACTGGAAGGAGGCGCAAGACTGGTCGCGACGGTCCATCCGTCCTTCCTGCTTCGCATGCCCGATCGCGAGCGCGCGGCGCAGGAGCGCGCCGCCTTCGTCGCCGACCTCGTCCGGGCGCGGACGCTGCTGGCGTGACGGGGGTGGTCTGATGGCGCGCACGGCGGCCTGGCTCGAACCGCATCCGCATGGCCTCTACGTGCGGCCGGCCGATCTGTGGATCGACCCGTCGCGCCCGGTCGAGCGCGCAGCGGTGACGCACGGCCATGCCGACCATGCGCGCAGCGGCCATCACGCGGTTTTCGCGACGCCGGAGACGCTGGCGATCATGGCGCTGCGCTATGGCGTCGATACCGCGGCGAGCCGCAATGCCGCCTTCGCCTACGGCGACGGGTTCGAACGCGGCGGGGTGCGCTTTTCCTTCCACCCCGCCGGCCATGTCCTCGGCAGCGCGCAGATCGCGATGGAATATCGCGGCGAGCGGATTGTCGTCACCGGCGATTACAAGCGCCGCGCCGACCCGACCTGTGCGCCGTTCGAAATCGTCCCCTGCGATATCTTCATCACCGAGGCGACCTTCGGCCTCCCGGTGTTCCGCCATCCGCCGACCGACGGAGAAATTGCGAAGCTGCTCGCTGCGGTGCGCGCCGAGCCTGACCGCTGCGTGCTCGTCGGCGCCTATGCGCTGGGCAAGGCGCAGCGCGTGATCGCCGAACTGCGCCGCGCGGGATGGGATGCGCCGATCTTCATCCACGGCGCGCTCGAACGCATGTGCGCGCTCTACGCCGACCATGGCGTCGCGCTCGGCGAGCTGCGGCTGGTCGGCGAGACCGCGAAGGCGGAAATGGCGGGGCAGGTCGTGCTCGCGCCGCCCTCCGCCCTGCACGACCGCTGGTCGCGGCGGCTGCCCGATCCGATCACCGCGATGGCCTCGGGCTGGATGCGGGTGCGCCAGCGCGCGCGGGCGCGCATGGTCGAACTGCCGCTCGTTATCTCCGACCATGCCGACTGGGATGAACTCACCGCGACGATCGCCGAGGTCGAACCGCGCGAAAGCTGGATCACCCACGGCAGCGAAGAAGGGCTGCTGCGCTGGTGCGAGCTGACGCAGCGCCGGGCGCGCGCGCTGCATCTCGTCGGGCGCGATCTGGAGGAAGAGGCGTGAAGCGCTTCGCGGCCCTGATCGACCGGCTGGTCTACACGCGTTCGCGCAACAGCAAGCTGGCGCTGATCGTCGATTATCTTCGGCACACGCCTGATCCCGATCGCGGCTGGGCGCTCGCGGCGCTGACCGACGCGCTCGATTTCCCGGCGGTGAAGGCGGGGACGGTCCGAGCGCTGCTCGCGACGCGGATCGATGAGGAGTTGTTCCGCCTGTCGCGCCATTTCGTCGGCGACACGGCGGAGACCGCGGCGCTGCTGTGGCCGGACGGTTCAGGGAAAAAGGGCGATATCAGCGTTTCCGCCGCCGTCGACGCCTTGTCCGCCGCGACGCGCAGCGATGCGCCCGCGGTCCTTGCTTCACTGCTCGACCGGCTCGACGCCGACGGCCGCTATGCGCTGCTCAAGCTGGCGCTCGGCGGGATGCGGGTCGGGGTGTCGGCGCGACTCGCGAAGCAGGCCTTCGCGCAGGCGTTCGATGTGCCGGTCGATGACGTCGAGGAATTGTGGCACGCGATCCCGCCGCCCTATGCGCCGCTCTTCGCGTGGGGCGAGGGGCGCGCTGCCCGGCCCGACCTCGCCGACGTCGCCTTCTTTCGCCCCTTCATGCTCGCGCACCCGCTGGGCGAGGACGAGGCGATCGATTTCGCCGCCTTTGCCGCCGAATGGAAATGGGACGGTATCCGCGTCCAGATCGCGCGCGGCGGCAGCGCGGGCGGTGGCGAGACGCGCCTCTACAGCCGCGGCGGCGAGGATATCGGCGCCGCCTTTCCGGAACTGCTCGCCGCCTTCGACCAAGATGCGGTGATCGACGGCGAACTGCTGGTACGCGGCGAGGCGCAGGGCGGGGTCGAGGGCGGCGCCGCCAGCTTCAACGCGCTCCAGCAGCGGCTCGGGCGCAAGACGGTGACGAAACGGATGCTCGCCGACTATCCCGCCTTCGTGCGCGTCTACGACCTGCTCGGCGTTGACGGCAACGACCTGCGCCTGCTGCCGTGGACCGAGCGGCGGCGGCAGCTGGAAGCGTTCGTGCCGCGGCTCGCGATCAGCCATTTCGACCTGTCGCAGGTCATCGAGGCGCGTGATTTCGCGCATCTGGCGGAACTGCGCGCGGGCGCGCGCGACGCGGCGATCGAGGGGGTGATGCTCAAGCGGCGCGATGCGCCTTATGTTGCCGGTCGCCGCGCCGGGCTGTGGTACAAGTGGAAGCGCGATCCGCTAACCGCCGACTGCGTGATGATGTATGCGCAGCGCGGCAACGGGCGGCGCGCCAGCTTCTATTCGGACTACACTTTCGGGTGCTGGTCCGACGCGGGCGAGTTGCTGCCCGTCGGCAAGGCCTATTCGGGCTTCACCGACCAGGAGCTGAAATGGCTCGACCAGTTCGTGCGCGACCACACCACCGATCGCTTCGGCCCGGTGCGCGAGGTCGAAAAGACGCTGGTGCTGGAGGTCGCCTTCGATTCGATCCATCCGTCGAAGCGGCACAAGTCGGGGCTCGCGATGCGCTTCCCGCGCATCGCCCGCATCCGGCGCGACAAACCGGCGGAAGAGGCCGACCGCATCGCGACACTGAAGGCGATGACGACATGACTGGCCGGGCAGGAAAATTTGCCTTCGCAGGGTTGTAAGCGCTAAGCGCGATACCGAGTTAGAAACCCTATCCGTTCAAGCAAAAAATGGAGACTGCCATGACGATCGCCTTCCCGCCCCTGCCCTATGCGCAGGATGCCCTCGCGCCGCATATCTCGGCCGACACGCTCGCGACGCATCATGGCAAGCATCACAAGACTTATGTCGATAAGGTCAACGCCGCGATCGAGGGCACCGACCTTGCGGACAAGAGCCTCGAGGACATCGTTCGCCACGCCGAAAGTACCGGCAACAAGGGGCTGTTCAACAACTCTGCCCAATCTTGGAACCACGCGTTCTACTGGAACAGCCTGGCTCCGGTAAAGACCGCGCCGGCGGGCGATCTCGCCGCAGCGATTGATCGCGATTTCGGCTCGCTCGACGAACTTAAGCAGAAACTCAAGGACACCGCGGTCAACCACTTCGCCTCGGGCTGGGCCTGGCTCGTCGCCAAGGACGGCAAGCTGTCGGTCACCGACACGCACGACGCGGGGACCGAGGCAACCGGCGGCGCCAAGCCGCTGCTCGTCATCGACGTGTGGGAGCATGCCTATTACATCGACCGCAAGAACGTCCGCCCCGATTATGTGAACGCGGTGGTCGACGAGCTGCTCAACTGGGATTTCGCGGCCGAGAATCTGGCGCGCGACGGCGCCTGGACCTACCCAGCGGCGTGACGAAGGCCCGTCGTCCGGTAAGCGCCGGATGACGACGGGCGATACGGGGCGCGGACCGGCGGCGACCGGTCCGCGCACCCCTATCGTCCCCGCGGGGCTTGGCCTATAGCGCCGCCATGACGATCAGCCTTTTCGAACTGTTCAAGATCGGCGTCGGTCCGTCGAGTTCGCACACCGTCGGGCCGATGGTCGCGGGCCGCCGCTTCGGCGAGTGGCTCGATGCGCATGGCCTGCTGGACCGCACGGCGCATGTCGAGGCCGACCTCTATGGCTCGCTGGCGCTGACCGGCAAGGGACACGCCTCCGATACCGCGCTCGTCGCGGGCCTGGCGGGGGAGGTGCCCGCGACGACCGACCTTGCCGCGATCCAGGCGCACTGGGCGCGCGCCGAGTGCGAAGGCCGTCTCGACCTGCTCGGGCGGGTTCCGGTGCGCTTCGAACCGAAGCGCGACCTGCATTTCCAGATGCGCCAGCGCCAACCCTTCCACACCAACGCGCTCAGCTTCACCGCGCGCGACGCGGACGGCGAGATACTGGCGAAGCGCATGTATTTCTCGATCGGCGGCGGCTTCGTCGTCGACGAGGAAGAGGCGGGACGCAACAGCCGCGGTGCCGAGGACGAGGTCGAGCTGCCCTTTCCCTTCACCTCGGGCGCCGACCTGATGGCGATGGGCGCGGCGTCGGGGAAGAGCTTCGCCGCGATGATGCTCGACAACGAACTCGTGCACCGCGACGCGGAGCAGGTGGAAGCGGGGCTCGACGCGATCGCGGCGGCGATGGATGCATCGATCGACGCGGGCTGCGCGAGCACCGGCATCCTGCCCGGCGGCCTCAAGGTCCGGCGCCGCGCGCCGCAGATCGCCGCCGACATCCGCGAGCGGCACGAAGCGAACCTGTCCGAACCGCTCGCGATGATGGACTGGATCAACCTGTGGGCGATGGCGGTGAACGAGGAGAATGCCGCCGGCGGCCGCGTCGTCACCGCGCCGACCAACGGCGCCGCGGGGATCATCCCGGCGGTGATCCGCTATTACCGGCGCGGCTGCCGCGGCGATGCGGCGGGGGTGCGGACCTTCCTGCTGACGGCGGGGGCCATCGGCGCGCTCTACAAGCGCAACGCCAGCATCTCGGGCGCGGAGGTCGGCTGCCAGGGAGAGGTCGGCGTCGCCTGCTCGATGGCGGCGGCGGGGCTGACCGCCGCGCTCGGCGGCACCAACGCGCAGATCGAGAACGCCGCCGAGATCGGCATGGAGCACAACCTCGGTCTCACCTGCGATCCGATCGGCGGCCTCGTCCAGATCCCCTGCATCGAGCGCAACGCGATGGGCGCCATCAAGGCCATCGACGCCAGCCGCATCGCGATGATCGGCGACGGCACCCATGTCGTCAGCCTCGACACGGTGATCGCGACGATGCTGCAAACCGGCCGCGACATGCGCGACAAATACAAGGAAACGTCGAAGGGCGGGCTGGCAGTCAGCGTGGTGGAGTGTTGAGCGACCTATAATCACCAATTGCGGAAGTAGATTCGCAGGTTAAGGTGATTGTTATGACAATCGAACTCATGCTCGTTTTTGGTATGGTTGCCGGGCTTGCTGTTGGGTTGGCGTTCGCGCGACCAAGAGTTGGCTGTTCGATCTTGTTAATTATCCCTGTCGCGATGTTGTTTTACGTAGCATGGTGGCAAAGCGGGCATCCAGCAGATCTCCGCTCAACAAGCGGGCTGGATTATCTTTTCGGTCCGCTTTGGCCAAGCCTTGGTGCATTGGTTGGATATTATTTCGGTAAGTGGTTGAAGGCACTTACTCAAAAGCTGTAGCTGCTCGTTCTTTAAGCTACGTCAATCCGCTTCGGCCCCGGCAATTCCCCGCGCAGCATGTGCATCTTCGGCTGCAGGTGGCGGCGCCGCGGACAGATGACTCTTTCTGCAGGCAGGGTGGGGGCGACTCGAATCGCCTGACGGTCCGCCGGACGCTTGCATTGCGTCGGTGATTGCGTGATGGGGACCTGCGAGAAGGAGACCGCCCCATGAAAACCCGCGCCGCCGTCGCGTTCGAAGCGAAGAAACCGCTCGAAATCGTCGAACTCGACCTCGAAGGCCCGAAGGCGGGCGAGGTGCTGGTGGAGATCATGGCGACGGGCATCTGCCATACCGACGCCTATACGCTCGACGGTTTCGACAGCGAGGGCATCTTTCCGTCGGTGCTCGGCCACGAAGGCGCGGGCATCGTGCGAGAGGTCGGCGCGGGCGTGACGTCGGTGAAGCCCGGCGACCATGTGATTCCGCTCTACACCCCCGAATGCCGCCAGTGCAAAAGCTGTCTTTCGGGCAAGACCAACCTGTGCACCGCGATCCGCGCGACGCAGGGCAAGGGGCTGATGCCCGACGGCACGACGCGCTTTTCCTACAAGGGGCAGCCGATCTTCCATTATATGGGCTGCTCGACCTTCTCCAACTTCACCGTGCTGCCCGAGATCGCGGTCGCGAAGATTCGCGAGGATGCGCCGTTCCAGACGAGCTGCTACATCGGCTGCGGCGTCACCACCGGCGTCGGCGCGGTCGTCAACACCGCGAAGGTGCAGGCGGGCGAGAATGTCGTCGTCTTCGGTCTCGGCGGCATCGGGCTCAACGTGATCCAGGGTGCAAAGATGGTCGGTGCCGACAAGATCATCGGCATCGACATCAACCCCGATCGCGAGGAATGGGGCCGCAAGTTCGGCATGACGCACTTCATCAACTCGAAGGGCCTTTCGCGCGACGAGACGGTGGCGAAGGTCGTCGAGGCCACCGACGGCGGCGCCGACTACAGCTTCGACGCCACCGGCAATACCGAGGTGATGCGCACCGCGCTCGAATGCTGCCACCGCGGCTGGGGCGAGAGCATCGTCATCGGCGTCGCCGAGGCGGGCAAGGAAATCGCGACACGCCCGTTCCAGCTCGTCACCGGCCGCGTGTGGAAGGGCACGGCCTTCGGCGGCGCCAGGGGCCGCACCGACGTGCCGAAGATCGTTGACTGGTACATGAACGGCAAGATCGCGATCGATCCGATGATCACCCACGTCCTGACGCTGGAGGAGATCAACAAGGGCTTCGACCTGATGCACGCGGGCGAAAGCATCCGCTGCGTCGTGGTGTATTAAAGCACCAGGGGCAGCAAAAAAACTGTTGTGTCCCCGCGAAGGCGGGGACCCATGCCCATCGGTGCGATCCGATACCACCGGAGATGGGTCCCCGCCTTCGCGGGGACACACGGAATTGAGGAAGGGGAGCGATACAGTGACCGGACCCTATGTCCTGACCTTCAGTTGCAACGATGCCGTCGGCATCGTCGCGGCCGTGACGGGGTTGCTCGCCGAAGCCGACGGCTTCATCCTCGACAGCCAGCAATATGCCAATCTCGAATCGGGGCGCTTCTTCATGCGGGTCGCGTTCCGCGCCGCGGGACCCCGCTTTCCCGAAGGGCTCGCCGCAGTGCAGGCGGCGTTCGCGCCGATCGTCGAACGCTTCGCGATGGATGCGCGCATTCGCGACGCGGCGCAAAAGCCGCGCTTCGTCATCGCCGTATCGCAGGGCAGCCACTGCCTCAACGACCTGCTCCACCGCTGGTCGACGGGGAATCTGGCGATCGACGTCGTCGGGGTCGTGTCGAATCACGAGCATCTGCGGCGGCTTTCCGAATGGCATGGCGTGCCCTTTCATCATCTGTCCGTCAGCGACGCCAACCGCGCCGAACAGGAGGCCGCGATCCTCGACGTCATGGCGCGCGGCAAGGCCGATTATCTGGTGCTCGCGCGCTATATGCAGGTGTTGTCGACCGACCTGTCGGCGCGGCTCATCGGCCGCTGCATCAATATCCATCACAGCTTCCTGCCGGGTTTCAAGGGCGCGCGGCCCTATCACCGCGCGCACGAGCGCGGGGTGAAGCTGATCGGCGCGACCGCGCATTTCGTGACCGGCGACCTCGACGAAGGCCCGATCATCGAACAGGCGGTCGAGCGTGTCGATCATCGCCATTCGGTCGACGACCTGATCCGCACCGGCCGCGATATCGAGGCGCAGGTGCTCGCGCGCGCGGTGCGCTGGGTCGCCGAACAGCGCGTGCTGATCGATGGGTGCAAGACGGTGGTCTTCCGCTAGGCAACGCTATAGGTATCGATTCGCAACCAGAATCAGGAGGAGCGGACATATGTACAGCCACAATATGGTCGGGTCGAACGACCTCGATGCATCGCGGAAATTCTATGATGCGACCTTCCAGGCGATCGGCGGCAAGCCGGGGATCCAGGACGACAAGGGGCGCCTGATCTATATGCACAACGGCGGTCTGTTCCTGGTGACGGCGCCGATCGACGGGCAGCCGGCGACCGCGGGCAACGGCTGCACCATCGGTATCGCGATGGCCAATCCCGAACAGGCCGACGCGTGGCATCGCGCCGGGGTCGAAGCGGGCGGCACCGCGATCGAAGACCCGCCGGGCGTGCGCGAAGGCAATGGCATGAAGATGTATCTCGCCTATCTGCGCGATCCGTCGGGCAACAAGCTCTGCGCCCTGCACCGGATGTGAGGACGGTCGTGCGCGGCGAAGCGGGATTGCTGGCGGATCTGGATGCGCTCGCGATTCCCTTTGCCGCGCACGAACATGTCGCGGTGTTCACCGTCGCCGAGAGCGAGAAGGTCAGCGCCGCGATCCCCGGTGCGCACAGCAAGAACCTGTTCCTCAAGGATGCCGGCGGCGCCTTCTGGCTCGTCACCGTGCCGGCCGCGGCGCGCGTCGACCTGAAGGCGTTGCCCGATGCGATCGGCTGCAAGCGCGTGAGCTTCGGCAAGCCGGAGGATATGGAGCGGCTGCTCGGCATCCAGCCGGGATCGGTGACGCCGCTCGCCGCGATCAACGCGCCGCCGGGCAGCATCGCCGTCGTGCTCGATGCGGGCCTGGCCGCCGCGAGCCGCGTCAACGTCCATCCGCTGCGCAATACCGCGACGCTGGGGCTCGCCGGGGCGGCGATCCTCGACCTTCTGCGCCATTGGGGGCATGATCCGCTGGTGGCGCCCATTCCCGTTCAGGCCATCGCATGACCATCGAAACCCTTTCGACGACCCGCAGCCATGGCGGCACGCAAAGCGTCTGCCGCCATGCGAGCGACACGACCGCGACCGACATGAGCTTCGCGATCTTTGTGCCCGACCATGCGGAAGGCGCGAAACTGCCGGTGCTCTGGTATCTGTCGGGGCTGACCTGCACCCATGCCAATGTGATGGAGAAGGGCGAGTATCGCGCCGCCTGTGCGGCGCACGGCATCATCTTCGTCGCGCCCGACACCTCGCCGCGGGGGGAGGGCGTTCCCGGCGACCCCGATGCAGCCTGGGATTTCGGCCTCGGCGCGGGCTTCTATGTCGACGCGACCGTCGAACCATGGGCGAAGAACTACCGGATGCGCTCCTATATCGAGGACGAACTGCCCTCGCTGCTGCTGCGCCATTTCCCGATGGCCGACATGACGCGGCAGGGGATCAGCGGCCATTCGATGGGCGGCCATGGCGCGCTGACCGTGGCGCTGCGCACCCCCGACCGTTTCCGCTCGGTCTCGGCCTTCGCGCCGATCGTCGCGCCGACGCAGTGCCCATGGGGCGAAAAGGCGCTGGGCGGCTATCTGGGCCCCGACCGCGCGCTATGGACCGCCTATGATGCCTGCGCGCTGATCGACGGCGGCGCCCGGCTGCCCGACCTGCTGGTCGACCAGGGCGATGCGGACACATTCCTCGCCGAGCAGTTGAAGACGCCGCTTCTCGAAGAGGCGTGCCGAAAGGCCGGGCAGAAGGCGACGATCCGCATGCAGCCGGGTTACGATCACAGCTATTATTTCATCTCGACCTTCATGGCCGAGCATGTCGCATGGCATGCGGAGCGGTTGAAGGAGTAGGATTTAGGCGTAGGCTTTCCCCCCCCTCCCGCAAGCGGGAGGGGCAGCGAGGCTTGCGAACTTGTTCGCTAGCCGCAGCGGGGTGGGCTGGTCGCACCGTTGCTGCCCACCCCGACCCCTCCCGCAAGCGGGAGGGGAGATTATGGAATCAGCAAGCTGGATCCGGTCGTCCGCCCCGCTTCCAGATCGGCATGCGCGCGCGCCGCGTCCTGCAACCCATAGCGCTGGCCGACGGTAATCGCGACCGCCCCGCTTTCGATCATCTCGAACACGCGCGCGGCGCCCGCCGCGCGTTCGCCGGGGTCGAGATAATAGTCGAACAGCGTCGGCCGCGTGACGAACTGCGATCCATGCTGCGCGAGGACGCCCAGATTGACCCCGGTCACCGGTCCGCCGGCATTGCCGTAGCTGACGATCAACCCGCGCCGTGCGGTCGCCTTCAGCGACACGGTCCATGTCGCCATGCCGATGCCGTCGAAGGTCACGGGGACGCCCTGGCCGTCGGTGATCTCGCGAACATGCGCGGCGACATCGTCCTGCTTGTAGCGGATGACATGGTCGGCGCCGGCGTCGCGGGCCGTCTGCGCCTTGGCTTCGGTGCTGACGGTGCCGATCACCGTCGCGCCGACCGCCTTCAGCCATTGGACGAGGATCAGACCGACGCCGCCCGCCGCGGCATGGACCAGCACCGGCCAGCCCGCCTCGATCTTCGCGCAGCGCTCGACCAGCGCCTCGACGGTGCAGGCCTTGAGCAGCGCGGCGGCGGCGGTGTCGTCGTCGATGCCGGCCGGCAGTTTCATCAGCGATGCGGCGGGAACGATCCGCGCGCTCGCATAGGCGCCCCGCTGCGGGCCGAAGGTCGCGACGCGGTCGCCGGGCTGCAGGCCGTGGACGTCGAGGCCGGTCGCGACCACCTCGCCCGCCGCTTCGACGCCCAGTCCGCCGGGAAGCTCGATCGGATAGGTGCCGTCGCGATGATAGGTGTCGATATAGTTGAGCCCGATGGCGGTTTGGCGCACCAGCACCTGTCCGGCAGCGGGCGCGCCGAGCGTCACCTCGCGCCACTGGATAACCTCGGGACCGCCCTGCTCCGCGATGAACGCCTCGATTGCCTGCATGGCTGCTCTCCTGCTGGTCCGCTTCATCTGGAGCGAGCGGACAGGCAGCGCAAGGGTCGATGCGATCTAGGGTCCTGACCCTAAGCCCTCCTCTTCCGAGGAGGGGGTGAGTCAGCGGGGCGCGCGCGGCTTGCCCTTGCCGAAGGGCTTGGCCTTGAACCCGCCGGGCTTGCCATGGGGCTTGCGCGGCCCGTCCTTGCGCGGACCCCCTTCGCGTCGCGGCGGCCAGGTCGCGCCGCCGGGCGCCGGCGTGATCGCGACGCCATTGTCGTCTTCGCCATCCTTGTTGGCGCTGCGCTCGACCGCCTCGGCGAAGCGGTCGGCGATGGCGAGCGGAATGTTGAACAGCGTTTCGTTCGGGCCGATGCGGATCGCGCCGATTTCGTGCTTGGTGACATGGCCGCGGCGGCAGAGCAGCGGCAATATCCAGCGTGGGTCGGCATTGTGGCGGCGACCGATGTTGAGCCGGAACCAGACGCTGTCGTCGAAACCGTCGCGGTGCCCGCCGCGCTCGCGCGGTTCGCGTTCGGCGCGTTCGCCCCGCTCGCGGCGCGGCGGCGGGCCGTTGTCGATCAGTTCCTCGGGCAGCGGCATGGTGGCGCGGTGCGCGCGGACAAGCGCGGCGGCGATGTCCTCCGGCGCGCGCTCGGCGAGCAGGCGGCGGCCGAGCTCGATATCCTCCTCGTCATGCTCGATGGGGGCGAGCAGCGCCTCGATCAGCCGTTCGCGGTCGCGTGCCCGTACGTCGTCGGCGGTCGGGGCGCCGGTCCATTCGGCGTCGATCCGGGCGCCGCGCAGCATGGCGTCGACACGGCGGCGGCGCGGATAGGGCACGATCAGCACCGCCGTCCCCTTCTTCCCCGCGCGCCCGGTGCGACCCGAACGGTGCTGGAGCGTTTCGGCATCGCGCGGGATTTCGACATGGACGACCAGGCTCAGGCTGGGCAGATCGATGCCGCGCGCCGCGACGTCGGTCGCGACGCACACCCGGGCCCGGCGGTCGCGCAGCGCCTGCAGCGCCTGGTTGCGCTCGTTCTGGCTATGCTCGCCCGACAGCGCGACGGCGGCGAAGCCGCGGTTGACCAGCCGCGCGTGCAGGCGGCGGACATTGTCGCGCGTGGCGCAGAACAGCATCGCGGTTTCGGCGTCGTGAAGGCGCAGCAGGTTGATCACCGCGCTTTCGATATCGGCGGGCGCGACGGTCACGACCTGATAGGCGATATCGCCGTGGCCGCGATCCTCGCCGACCGTCGAGATGCGAAGTGCATCGCGCTGATAGCGTTTGGCGAGCTGGGCGATCGGCTTGGGGATCGTCGCCGAGAACAGCAGCGTGCGCCGCGTTTCGGGCGTCGCGTCGAGGATTTCCTCCAGATCCTCGCGAAAGCCCATGTCGAGCATTTCGTCGGCCTCGTCGAGCACCGCGACGCGCAACGCGGCGAGGTCGAGCGCGCCGCGCTCGAGATGGTCGCGCAATCGGCCGGGCGTTCCGACGACGATGTGCACGCCCTGATTCAGCGCCCGGCGCTCGCGGCTCGCGTCCATCCCCCCGACGCAGGTCGCGATGCGCGCGCCGGTGGCGGCATAGAGCCAGCCCAGTTCGCGGCTGACCTGCAGGGCCAGTTCGCGCGTCGGCGCGACGATCAGCGCAAGCGGTGCCGAGGCGAAGGGAAGGCGGCCGTCCGCCAGCAGTTCGTCGGCCATCGCAAGACCGAAGGCGACCGTCTTGCCCGAACCCGTCTGCGCCGAAACGAGCAGGTCGCGGCCGTGGGCCCCGGCCTCGATGACCTGCGATTGCACCGGGGTCAGCGTCTGATAATCGCGCGCGCCGAGAGCGTCCGCGAGGGCGGGGGGAAGATGATCGAAGGCCATATTTCTCTTCTTTTCCGTAACGGGCCGCGCCGCCGATTCTTTAATTCGTCATACCGGACCCGATCCGGCATCCATTCGCCCCTTGCCACGAAGCGCTGAAGGGACCCCGGATCAAATCCGGGGTGACGAAGGGACGCAAGCTTTTCCTAAAGCGCCTGGCCCGCTGCGTATCCGCTGGCCCACGCCCATTGAAAATTATAGCCGCCCAGCCACCCGGTGACATCCACGGCTTCGCCGACCGCATAGAGCCCCGGAACGCTTTTGGCCATCATTGTTTGCGACGACAGCCCGGCGGTCGCGATGCCGCCCACGGTGACCTCTGCCTTGGCGAAACCCTCGGTGCCGTTGGGTTGGAAGGCCCAGCGCTTCAGGCGCGTCTCGGCCTCTACGAGCTTGCGGTCGGTCTGCGCTCCCAGTTCGCCGGGTAGCGCAAGACGGTCGGCGAGCGTCTGGGCGAGCCGGGCGGGGAGCAGGGGCGCGAGGGTCGAGGCCAGCGTCGCCCGCGGCCGCGCGCGCTTCGCCTCGACCAGCCAGCCCGGCGCGGCATCGGGCAGGAAGTCGATCGTCACCGGATCGCCGCGCTGCCAATAGCTGCTGACCTGGAGGATCGCGGGCCCCGACAGGCCGCGATGGGTGAACAGCGCCGCTTCGCGGAAAGCCGCCTTGCCCGCGCGCGCCTCGACCGGTGCCGCGACACCCGACAGCTCGCGGAACAGCAGATCGTCGCCGCCGAGCGTCAGCGGGACGAGCGCGGGACGCGGCTCGACGACCTTCAGGCCGAAGCGCCGCGCGAGGTCGTAGGCGAAGCCTGTCGCGCCCATCTTCGGAATCGACGGACCCCCCGTTGCGACGACCAGCGCCGGGGCGGTGAAGCGCCGCTCGCCGAAGGTCACCGCGAACCCTTCCGCGCCGTGCGCGACCTCGCGGACCGGCTGGCCGTGCAATATGGTGACGCCGCCCTTCGCCGCCTCTTCCATCAGCATCGCGACGATCTGCTTCGCCGATCCGTCGCAGAACAGCTGGCCGAGCGTCTTTTCGTGCCACGCGATGCCATGTGCTTCGACCAGCGCCAGGAAATCGGCGGGGGTGTAGCGGGCGAGCGCCGATTTGGCGAAATGGGGGTTCGCCGAAATATAGCGGTCGGGGGCCGTGTGAATATTGGTGAAGTTGCAGCGCCCGCCGCCGGAGATCAGGATCTTCTTTCCGATCGCGTCGGCATGATCGAGCAGCAGCACCCGCCGTCCGCGTTGCCCGGCGACCGCCGCACACATCAGCCCGGCCGCGCCGGCGCCCAGCACGATGGCATCATAAGGGGCAGCGGTCATCGGCGGTCAGCGCAGCTTTGCGATCGACAGCCCGTCCTGCTTGGCGCGCGCCTTCACCGACTCCTCGCTGCGCGTCAGCGCCTTGGCGATCGCCTTCAGCGCCACGCCCTTCCTTGCGAGCGTATGAAGCTTGTCGATTTCCGCCGCCGTCCATGGCTGCTTGTGGCGTTCGAACTTGTCCTTCATGCCTGCGCCTCGGGGTTGGGAGCGGCGGCCAGGACCGTGATCGCGTCTTCGCGTCCCTGGAATTCGACCATATCCTCGACCTCGGCGCCGAGCAGCGCGCGGCCGAGCGGGGCGGTGAAGGCGATGCGCCCGACGGTCGGGTCCGCCTCGTCATGGCCGACGATCGTCACTTCGCGGTCGGCGCCGTTCAGCCGGTAGCGCACCCGGCTGCCGATACCGACCGACCCTTCCGCGGGCGGTTCCTGCACCTCGGCGGTCGCCTTGCGCGTGCCGAGATAGCGGAGCTGGCGTTGCAGCTTTGCCTTCGCTTCGGCATCCGTTTCCGCCTCGATCGCCGCGTCGAGCGCCGCCACGCCTTCGCCGAGCAGGCGCAACCCGCGCGGCGTCACCAGATTCGGTCCCGGCGGAATCGGCCATTCGAAGGTCGGTTCCTTATGTTCGTCGTCGCTCTCGCGCCGAAAGGCTACGCTCATCGTCCATACTCTCGGGGAAGGGAAGCCATCCCTTTGCACCGCGAAGGTGGCGACAAGATGGCGCGGCGCCGGTCGTGCTGGACAGTCCCTCCTTCGTGTATTATAACCATAACACACGAAGGAGATATGCGATGCGCAACTGGACGATGGCCTTCCTCCCGCTGGCGCTGGCGATGACCGCGACGGGCTGCAGCGGCGCCGATCGCGGCGATCGCGGCGACCGCAGCGAGACCCGCGGCGATGCCGACCGCGCCGCCGATGCGGGACCGCAAACGACGCAGAATTTCACCCTCACCGGCTTCACCGGCGTCCAGGTCGCAGGCCCTGACGACGTCACGATCCGTCAGGGCGACAATTTTTCGATCGCAGCCAGGGGGCCGCAGGCGGAGATCGACGAACTCGACATCACGCTCGACGGAGCGCTGCTGTCGATCGGCCGCAAGCGCGAGGGCTTCAGTCTCGGCGGTGGCCGCCATCGCGGTGTCGAGATCGCGATCACCATGCCGAAACTCGACACCGTGCGGCTGACCGGGTCGGGTTCGATCGACGCCGACGCGGTCGCGGGCGATAAGGTCGCGGCGGTGCTGACCGGGTCGGGCGACCTCAAGATCGCGAAGCTTACCGGCAAGCGCGCCGACATCACCGTGTCGGGGTCCGGCGATATCGATATCGACAATGGCACGATCGACGCGGGCGACATCAGCGTGACCGGATCGGGCGACGTCGATGCCGACGGGCTGGTCGCGACGACGCTGGCCGTCTCGGTCACGGGGTCGGGCAATGTCGAGACGCAGGCGACCGGCAAGGCCGACGTCCGCGTCCTCGGTTCGGGCGACGTGACGCTGACCGGCGGCGCGACCTGTTCGACGCGCAAGATGGGATCGGGCACCGTCACCTGCAGGTGACGCGCCCGCTGGCGCGGCCCGCGCGGAACGGTTAAGGCGGCGGTATGACCAGCGCCTCGCGATGGGCCGCGCTTGCGGCTGCCGCCATCCTCTTCGCCGGACCCGCGGCAAGCGCGGAGAAGCGCTTTGGCCTCACCAGTTTCGAGGCGATAGAGGTCGATGCCGATTTCATCGTCGAGGTGACGACGCGGGCGCCGGTCGGCGCGGTCGCGATCGGGACGCCCGAGGCGCTCGATCGCGTCAGCCTCGAAACGCGTGACGGGCGCCTGGTGATCGGCGAGCGCCGGTTCGCGGGCGACGAGCGCCGGACGAAACCGCAGGCGCCGGTGACGGTCCGCGTCAATGCCGTCAATTTGCGGTCGGCCATGCTGGGCGGCGCGGGCGCGCTGCACATCGACCGGCTGAAGGGAACGCGCGTGAGCATCGGTCTGCGCGGCCCCGGCGAGATCCGGGTGGGCGAGGTGGTCGGCGACCGGCTGTCGGTTGCGATGATCGGCAACGGCGCGATGACGCTCGCGGGTTCTGTCAAACAGGCGCAGGCGACGCTGTCGGGGGCCGGCAGCCTCGACGCCGGGGCGCTGGTGGCGGGCGAATGGACCAGCGACAGCGAAGGGGCGGGGGACCATGTCCTGCGGGCCGAAAAATCCGCGACGATCACGGCACGCGGGATCGGGCGGACCGTCGTGCTTGGCCGACCGACCTGCACGGTGCGCAATATCGGCAGCGGTTCCGTCACCTGCGGGCAGGCGCGATAGAGTGTTTTCAAGTCAGGTGGAATCACCTGACGACTCGGAAAACACGGTAAAACAAGAATCCAGAGTGCCGGTTTTGATTCCATCAAAACCGAATCCACTCTAGGCGCAGCGACCGCGTTCAGCCTTCGATGCGGGGGCGATATCGGCGGCTGCCGCGCAGCATCTCGCCGTCCGCCAGTTCGACGTCGAAATCGCCGCTCCTGTGGGTGACGACGCGGCGCACCGCGTCCTTGCGGACGAGGCGGCTCCTGTGGATGCGCACGAAGCCGGCGCCGGCCAATTCGGTCTCGACCGCACTCAGCGCCGCGCGATGGAGCAGGCGGCGCCCGCGCCATGCGATCTCGACATAATTGCCCGCGGCGGCGATATGGCCGATCTCGGCGACCGGAAGGCGGTGCGCGACCGATCCATCGCTCACGGTCAGCGTCCGCGATGCTTCGACCGGCGTGGAGGGCGCGGCGTGGCGCGCGATCAGCCACTGCATCAGAAAGATGAGCAGGATCAGTTCGGCATAGGTCGCCGCGTCCTTGCGCAGTTCATAGAGGATCGGCGATCCATCGGGCGATTCGAACGCATAGCTGCTACCGGCAAGCCACCAGACGACCATGCGCAGCCCCACCATCAGCGCGATATGGGCGAGCGAAACGGGCAGAGCGAGCGCGGCGTGGATCGCGATCGTCGCGATCCAGCCGAAGCGCGGCGGACGGATGAAGCGGACACCGAACCAGCAGAGCAGGATCATCATCGTCCAGGCGACGAGGCTGGTGCCCTCATAGGCCCAGGCCGTCGATGCCGGCACGTCGCGGCCGAAGGCATGGCGCTCGGCGAGATAGGAATAGACGTTCGAGGTGATGCGGATGAGGCCGTAAGCGAAAAGCGCGCCGACGAGCAGGATCGTCAACCGACGCGGGCTGATGCGATTCGTCCCGGCTCCGCCGCCGTTGGTCCCAGGCGCTGTTCCTTCGGTCACGCTCCCTCCGCCGCTGGTCCCGCGCCGGTCGCGGCTCTGTCCGGCCCTGACGTAGCCGTCCTCGCGAAACCGGGCAAAGGAGATTCGGCGTGGCCGGAGCGATACGGCATCTTGGCATGGACTGGCTGCGGATCGGGGCGTTCGCGCTGCTGATCCTCTATCATATCGGCATGGTCTTCGTGCCATGGGGTTGGCACGTCAAGAGCGAGCCGACGATCGATTGGGTTGCGATTCCCATGCTTGCCACCAACGGCTGGCGGCTGCCGCTGCTGTTCCTCGTTTCGGGATATGCCAGCGCGGCGCTGCTGGTGAAGCTTGGCGGGGCGGGGGACTTTGCACGGGCACGAAGCGCGCGCCTGTTGATCCCGCTCGCGTTCGGCATCCTCGTCGTCATACCGCCGCAGCCGTGGATCGAACTGATCGGGCAGCATGGCTATGCGCACGGCCTGCTCCATTTCTGGCTGCACGATTATTTTCGCTTCGGAACGCTGGACGGCATCGTCCTGCCGACGTGGCAGCATCTGTGGTTCGTCGTCTATCTGTGGGTCTATACGATGCTCGCCGACCTGTTGTTTGCCATCGTGCCGTCCTGGCTATGGGTGCTGGTCGCCGATGGCGCGGCGAGGCGGCTCGGCGGCTGGAATATCCTGCTGCTGCCGATGGCCGGCTGGCTCCTTGTCTACGCCGCCTTTCCGGACCATCGCGAAACCCACGCGCTCGTCGATGACGGGCCGGTGCATCTCCATTACCTGATCGCGTTCGCGGTCGGGTGGCTGCTTCGCGCGCGTCCGGTCCTGTTCGACGCGATCGCCTGTTGTCGGACCGGAGCGGCGATACTGGCCGTCTTCGCCTTCGTACCGATCGTCTGGATCGCATGCGCGTGGCCGGAGGGCGGGCCCGCATGGGCGGACATGGCGTTCCATGGCGCGCGGCAGGCGCAGGGTTGGGCCGCGATCGTCGCGCTGGTCGGCATCGCGGACCGCTGGTGGAACCGCGACCATCGCTGGCGCGCGCCGCTCGCCGAGGCGGTCTTTCCCTTCTACATCATCCATCAGACGATCATCGTCGTCGCGGGCTGGTATCTGATCCGGGCCGGTGTCGCGGCGCTCCCGCTCTTCATGCTGCTGGTCGCGGCGACCGTCGCCGGCTGCTGGGCCTTCTATCTCGGCGGGCGGCGCGTCGGCTGGCTGCGGCCGCTGATCGGACTGCAGCGCGGCGCGTGACAGCGGCGCGATCTTGTGCAACCTTCTTCTCCGAAACATGACGGGAAGAAGGTGAAGCATGGCGACCAAGGGACCGCAGGACTTCATGGATGCCTATCGCGACATGCTGGGCAATTGGGAAAAGATGGCGAACGAGTTCGGCGCCAAGTTCCTCCAGCAGAAAGAGGCGGCGCAGGCGATGAACGGCCTGAACAACGCCAAGGTCGCGATGCAGGCGCAGATGAAGGACGGCATGCTGAAGGCGCTCGACGCGATCCAGATGCCGAGCAAGGCCGATATCGAGGATCTGGGCGCGCGGATCGGCGCGATCGAGGCGGCGGTGGCGCGCATCGAGACGCTGCTCGCAAGCGGCGGCCAGCCTGCCGACGGGACGCTGAAGCCCGCCCGGACGCGCAAGCCCGGTAAGACGAAATGACCGGCGGGGCCGCGGCGCAGGCCGACGCGGACCCCTTTGCCGCCGCGCGGCGCGAGTTCGAGCGCGCGATGCTGCGCAATATCAAGGGAGTCGAATATCTTGGCTCCCCCGCGCCGGTCGTGGGGAGCAGCGGCAAGGACGTGCTGATTTCGCGTGGCACCTTTCGCCTCTATCACTACCGCCCATTGGTCGACGAGATCTACCGCATGCCGCTGATGCTGGTGATGGCGCCGACCAACCGCGGCTATATCTTCGACATGGCGCCGGGGCAGAGCTTCGTCGAGTTCCTGCTGAAGGCGGGTTACGACGTCTTCATGGTCGACTGGGACGCCCCGCGTCCCGAGGAGAAAACGGTCGGGATCGCCGACTATGTGCTCGATTTCCTGCCGAGTGCGGTGCAGCGCGTCCGCGCGGTGACGGGCGAATCGGACGTCAGCGTCGTCGGCTATTGCGCCGGCGGGCTGTTGTCGCTGCTGTGGGCGGCAACCGCCGGGGCGGCGGGTCCGGCGAACCTCGTCACCTTCACGACGCCGGTCGACTTTCGCCATATGCCGCAGTTCCAGGCGTGGTCCGACAAGAGCTTCTTCGACGTCGACCGGCTGGTCGATACGGTCGGCAACGTGCCGAGCGACCTGATCATGACCAGTTTCGAGATGCTGCGCCCGGCGCAGCGGGTCGCGGGCAATATCCGGCTCTACGACAATCTGTGGGACGATGAATTCGTCAAGGCGCACCGGATGTTCGACCGCTGGGGCATGGATGCGCTGCCGCTTCCCGGCGAATATTTCCGCGACATGACCAAGAAGCTGATGTGGGACAATGCGCTGATGGCGGGGACGATGACGGTCGCGGGGCGGCCGGTCGACCTCGGCGCGATCGCCGCGCCCTATCTGCACATCACCGCGCAGCACGATCATATCGTGCCGCCGCCGGCATCGGCGCCGCTGATCGAGATGGTAGGTTCGCAGGAGAAGAACCAGGTGGAATTGAAGGGCGGGCATGTCAGCCTGATCGCCGGCGCCAATGCGGTGCGCCGCATGTGGCCGATGGTCGACGAATGGCTGGGCGAGAAAAGCGTATGAGCGAAGCGACGATCCGCGAACTGGAGCCCGGCGACGGCCCGGCCATCCTGCGCTTCGCCGCGGCGGTGCCCGCGCACGACCTGCTGTTCCTGGCACGCGACATCCGCAACGAGCGGGTCGTGTCGGCGTGGCTGGCGGCGGCGGCGGGCGACACGATGCCAAGCCTCGTCGCGACCGACGGGGAACAGGTGGTCGCGACGGCGGCGCTGCTCGCCGATCCGCTCGGCTGGTCGCCGCACGTCGCCGAGGTGCGGCTGCTCGTCGCGCCCGAATGGCGCGGACGCGGGTTGGGGCGGCAGCTTCTCGACCGCTGCATCGTGCTGGCCGGCGAGCGCGGCGCGGCCAAGCTGGTCGCCTACATGACCCCCGATCAGCGCGGTGCGATCACCCTGTTCGAGGAAGCGGGCTTTCGCGCCGAGGCGTTGCTGCGCGATCATGTCCGCGACGCCGACGGCGCGCTGCACGACCTGGTGCTGCTGTCGCTCGACCGCGGCCGCGCCGAGCGGATGGCCGAGGCCTATCGGTAGGGCGCCCGCGCCGACTCCGGCCTCACGCCGCCGCGAGTGCCGGGAGCGCGGCGCCGTCGACGCGCATCACCGTCCATTCGTCCATCATCCGCGCGCCGAGGCTTTCGTAAAAGCCGATGGCCGGTGCGTTCCAGTCGAGCACCGACCATTCGAGCCGTGCGCAGCCGCGCGCGACGCAAAGCTTTGCCAGATGCGCGAGCAGCGCCTTGCCGAGCCCCGCTCCGCGCGCCTCCGGGCGGACGAACAGGTCTTCGAGATAAAGGCCGGGCTTTCCTTCGAAAGTCGAGAAATTGTGGAAGAAAAGCGCAAAACCCTGCGGCTGTCCGTCGACTTCGCCGATCACCACCTCGGCATGCGGATGCGGGCCGAAGAGATGCTCGCCGAGCGTCGCCTCGTCGAAGCGCACTTCGTCGGCGAGCTTTTCATAATCGGCGAGCGCGCGGATGAGCGCGGCGATCAGCGGCAGGTCCGCGGGTTTTGCGGGACGGATCGAAAGGGTCATAGGTTACCGGATCGTGTCGATTTGAAGATCGGCGGCCGGGGCCGCGTCTGCCATGCGGCGGTCCGAGGTCAGAACCGGAACCCCGAGGCGCTGAGCCAATGCAAGGCAGGCGCGGTCGCCGAGCGACAGGCCGAACGGCTTCGTGAGCGGCCGCAGTGCGGCTGCACGTTCGGCCTGATCGGCGTCGAAATCATGGATATGAAGCTCCAGCCGTTCGATTTGCCGGCGCACTTGCCCGGTCCCGATTCCGCGTTCGGCCAGTTTGGCGATCGCTTCGCTCATGTTGACGGTCGACAGGTGGGCATCGGCGAGTTGATCCAGCACGATATTGCTGCCCGTCTCGTCCAGAAGAAGCGCGAGGATGGCCGATGCATCGAGGACGGTGGTCATGGCCGGCGATCTTCGGCCGCCGCCTCCGCTCGCCGATCGGCGATCAATTCGTCGACCAGCGATCCCTCATAGGGGCCGACCAGCCGCTTGATCTCCGCCTGCACCTCGCGCACCATCTGTGCATAGGTCTTGATCGTCAGGCTGCCGCCCATCCGCTCGATGACCAGTTGATCGCCGTCCTTCAATCCCAGTTCGCGGCGCAGTTCCGCGGGAATGACGATCTTGCCGCCCTTGATCAGCTTGGCATGATAGGACATGATGTGCTCCTTGGGTATATCAAGGTATCACGGGACCCAAATAGCAACAAGAGACCTACGCCGCCTTGCCGTGCAGCTTGTCCATGCTCACCGAGCTGCCCGCCTCGATCTCCGCCGCCTTCGCTTCGACGAGCTGGACGATGTGCGCGATCATGTCGGCGTCTTCGACATGGTGGTCGGTGACGCCCGACAGGTAGACCATATGTTTGCCGTGGCCGCCGCCGGTGATGCCGATGTCGGTCTCGCGCGCCTCTCCCGGCCCGTTGACGACGCAGCCGAGGACCGACAGCGACATCGGGGTCTTGATGTGCTGGAGCGCCTCTTCGAGCTTCTGCACGGTGCGGATGACGTCGAAGCCCTGCCGCGCGCAGCTGGGACAGGACACGACGCGCACGCCGCGGGTGCGCAGGCCCAGCGATTTCAGGATTTCATAGCCGACGCGCACCTCTTCCTCGGGTTCGGCCGACAGGCTGACGCGGATCGTGTCGCCGATGCCCGCCCACAGCAGGTTGCCGATCCCGAGCGCGCTTTTCACCGTGCCACCGATCAGCCCGCCCGCCTCGGTGATGCCGAGGTGCAGCGGACAGTCGACCGCTTCGGCAAGCTGCATATAGGATGCGACGGCAAGGAAGACGTCGCTTGCCTTCACCGCGACCTTATATTCGTGGAAATCATGGTCCTGGAGCAGCTTGATATGGTCGAGCGCGCTTTCGACGAGCGCCTCGGGGCAGGGCTCGCCATATTTTTCGAGCAGGTCCTTTTCCAGGCTGCCGGCGTTGACGCCGATGCGGATCGCGCAGCCGTTCGCCTTGGCGGCGCGCACGACCTCGCCGACGCGTTCCGACGATCCGATGTTGCCGGGGTTGATGCGCAGACACGCCGCGCCCGCGTCGGCGGCCTCGAGCGCGCGCTTGTAGTGGAAATGGATGTCGGCGACGATCGGGATGCGCGAGGCGCGGACGATCTGGCCCAGCGCCGCGGTCGAGTCGGTGTCGGGGCAGGACACGCGGATCAGGTCGGCGCCCGCCTCTTCGCAGCGGCGGATCTGGTCGATCGTCGCCACCGCGTCGCTGGTCAGCGTGTTGGTCATCGTCTGCACGGTGATCGGCGCGTCGCCCCCGACGGGGACGGTGCCGACCATGATCTGCCGACACGCGCGCCGCGCGATGTCGCGCCAGGGACGCAGGCCGGGATTATGATCGCTCATGGCTGTTGCTCGATAGTGGAGGGGCTGCCGCTCCTTAGCCCTCCGGCGCCCGCTTGGCAAAGGCTCGTGGAAGAGGACGGCGCTGTGACGCGAAAGACACAGCCGGGCGCGATCCGCGACCGGCGCGGCCGGTTGCACCTTGTGCCGCGCCGGAAAAGCGGCTCTTTCGGCGCCGCCGAAGGGACGGAACAGGCGATAATCGAAAAAAAGGGACATCCATGACACGACACCGCACAGCAGGCCTGGCCGCGTTCGGCGCTACTGCGTTCATCGCTCTGGCCGCCTTCGCGACGCCGGCTCTCGCGCAGGACCGCGGTATCGGTGTCGGCCCGATCGCCGTTTCGGGCAGCGTCGATCTCGTCTCCGATTATCGGTTTCGCGGCCTGTCGGAATCGGGCGGCGACGTCGCGATCCAGCCGAGCGTCACGATCAGCCACGACAGCGGCCTCTATATCGGCGCCTGGGGATCGAATATCGAGGACACGCCGACCTATGGCGAGATCGAGGCCAATATCTACGGCGGCTATGCGACCGAGATCGCGTCGGGGACCGAAGTCGACGTCGGGCTGACCTATTACTGGTATCCCGACGGACGCAAGGCGGCGGGGCCGTCGGACTATGTGGAGGCGATCGGCCGGTTGTCGCACACGCTGGGGCCGGTCGAGGCGACGGGCACGCTCGGCTATGCGTGGAGCCAGGCCGCGCTCGGCAACGACGACAATCTCTATCTGCGGTTCGACCTCGCGGCGGGCATCCCGACGACGCCGGTCACGCTGTCGGGATCGGTCGGCTATACCGACGGCGCGCTCGGGGCATTCGCGCCGGGGGGGCATTATTGGGACTGGTCGATCGGTGCATCGGCGAGCTTCGGCCCGATCACCGCGGGGATCAAATATGTCGATACCGACATTCCCAAGACCGGGGTGAAGGCGATCGACAAATATTATGACGCGGGCGTGGTGCTGTCGCTGGGGGTATCCTTTTAGCGATGGCATGATGCGGAACCGCCGCTCATGGGCTGGCGGCGTCGCATCTGCCCGCCTGTTGCGGCTAGACCGTGATGACATCGAATGGAATCGTCATTGCGAGCGGCGAAGCCGCGCGGCAATCCAGAGCAGGCATAAACCGCTCTGGATTGCTTCGCTCCGCTCGCAATGACCTCGCTGCTCCTCCCGCAAGCGGGAGGGGGCAGATTTGTTCAGCGAAGGATATGGGGAGAGGCTGGCGCGCGGCGATACAATAGGAAAGCCTTTTTGCGGAGGGCGCACGGCCTCCGCTCCGACTCTTCTCTTCGGGGCCTCTCTCGCAACTCCGGTGTCGGCAACTGTTGCCGATTTGTCGCATGGCAAAGCCAAGCGCGCGCCGATGCATTTTTTGTTTGTGCGCCGCAGCATTTTGACCGACACAAAGCCTGTGCGGAAGGACCGGCCCTGACAGAGGCCGGCCGCCGCGCAGCAGGCAGGGACGATCCATTCAACTTTCGAGGATCAACCCATGACAAATCTCTCTCGCGCATGCGCCTGCATGCTCCTTGTCCTGTCCGCCGTGCCGGCCACCGCTTTCGCGCAGGAGGCTTCGGACGACGGCATCACCATTTCGGGCAATGCCACCGTCGTCAGCGACTATCGCTTCCGCGGCTTCAGCCAGTCGAACGAAGAGGCGGCGATCCAGGGCGGTTTCAGCATCGGCCACGACAGCGGCCTCTATGTCGGCACCTGGGGGTCGAGCATCGGCTTCGCGAACGGGACCGAGATCGACGTCTTCGCCGGCTATGCGAAGGAGGTGGCGCCGGGGCTGACCGCCGATATCGGCGCGACGCTCTATCTGTATCCCGGCACCTCGAACACGTCGGTGATCGAGCCCTATTTCGCGGTGTCGGGCGACCTTGGCCACGCATCGATCAAGACCGGAATCGCGTGGGCGCCGGGCGGCCAGGACTCGCTGGGCGATGCCAGCGGCGTCTATCTCTACACCGACGCCGGGCTCGCCATCCCGAACACGCCCTTCACGTTGAAAGGCCATGTCGGTTACGCGAAGAGCGACAGCTTCCTGGGCGGCGCCGACGGCGATGTCGTCGATTATTCGGTCGGCATCGAAGCGAGCTGGAAGGCGCTGACGGGCAGCATCGCCTATGTCAACACCGACGCGCCCAAGGCGCTGGGGTTCAAGGAGGCGGTGGGCGCCGACGGCGCGGTGATCTTCACGCTCGGCGTGTCGTTCTGAGATGCGGCGGGGCGGCTTCCGGCGGCCGCCCCGTTCGCTGGATTCAGCGCCAGCGCAGGTTGCCGCGCGACAGGTCGGCGAGGCTTTTCGCGCCCATCAGCTTCATCCCGCGCTCGATCTCGGCGCGGAGCAGCGCGACCGCGCGCGTCACCCCGGTCTCGCCCGCGGCGGCGAGCGCATAGAGATAGAGGCGGCCGCCCGAACAGGCTTTCGCCCCGACCGATAGCGCCTTCAGCACGTGGGTGCCGCGGGTAATGCCGCCGTCGCAGATCACCTCGACCTTGTCGCCGACCGCGTCGACGATGTCGGCGAGCGCGTCGAAGGGCGCAATGCTGCCGTCGAGCTGGCGCCCGCCATGGTTCGACACCATGATCGCGGTGGCGCCGATGTCGACCGCGCGCCGGGCATCCTCGACCGCGACGATGCCCTTCAGGCAGAAGGGACCGTCCCATTGCTTGCGGATCGCCTCGGCGCGCCGCCAGTCGAGGCTCTGGTCGAGCATCGTGGTGAAATATTCGGCGACCGACCGGGGAACGCTCGACCCTTCGGAGACGTGCGTGGCGAGGTTGGGCAGGCTGAACTTCTCGCGGCAGACATAGTTGAGGCCCCAGCCCGGCTTGATCGCATAGCTGAGCATGTTGCGCGCGGTGAAGCGCGGGGGAGAGGTGAAGCCCGAGCGCAGGCAGCGCTCGCGATTGCCGCCGACGATCGTGTCGACCGTCAGCGCGACCGCGTCGAAGCGCGCCGCGCGCGCCGCGTCGAGCATCGCGCGGTTCAGCCCCTCATCATGATGGACATAAAGCTGGAACAGCTTGGGGCCGCCGGTCAGCGCGCCCGCCTCCGCGAGGCCGATCGTCGCGAGGCTGGAGATGCCCGCGACGGTGCCCGCGTCGGCGGCAGCGCGCAGCACCGCGCGCTCGCCCTGCCAGTGGAACAGCCGCTGGAGCGCGGTCGGCGACAGGAACAGCGGCATCGCGACCTCGCGCCCGAACAATGTCGTGCGCATGTCGACGGTCTCCACGCCGGTCAGCACGCGGGGGATCAGGTCGCAGCGATCGAAGGCATCGCGGTTGCGGCGGCGCGTCACCTCGTCGTCGGCGGCGCCGTCGATGTAATCGAACACCGGCCACGGCAGGCGCCGCTTCGCCAGCGCGCGGAAATCGTCGATATTGTGGCAGTCGGTGAGGCGCACCCTATCCCCCGTTCGTCCTGAGCCTGTCGAAGGACAGTCCTTCCTTGCAACCTATGAAGGAAAATACGGCCCTTCGACAAGCTCAGGACAAACGGAAAAGACCTATCCTGTGAGCCCACCCGTCAGCCGCGTCAGCGCCCAGCGTGGTTCGATAGGGCGCGCGGCATCCCCGACATGCGCGGCGACGCGCGCGCCGATCGCCGGGGCGAGCGCGAAAGCGCGGCCGGCGCCGCCGCCGACCAGCCACGCGCGCGGCTGGTCCGGCAGCCGGTCGAGCAGCAGGTCGCCGGTCAGGGTGCGGCAATCGTGCGCCGCCGCGCTCGCGACGACCGGCGCGTCGGCCAGCCGCGGCAGGCGGCCGGTCAGCCATTGCCGGACCTCCGCCAGCGCGCGTTCATCGGCGCGGCGGTCGAAGCTGTCGGGGTCGACGGTGGCGTCGGGCATCCCCTTCCAGCAGCGCAGCCCCACCCCCTCGACGTCGGGGAGCAGGGTGAAGCCATAGGCGCGGTCGACCAGCGCGGGCATCGCGGGCGGACGGAACTGCGTGTCGCCCTGGCCGGCGCCGAAATGGAAAAGCTGATGCCGGACTGCCGACAGCCGCTGCGGGGTCAGGATCTGGGGGAACAGCTCGGTCAGCCAGGCGCCGCTCGCATAGACGATGCTTTCGGCGGTGCCGCCGTCGGGCAGCACATAGAGGTCGCGCCGTTTGTCGCGCAGCGGCGCGGGCATGACGACGGTCTCGGGCTCGACCTGCGCGTCGAGGATGGTTTCGAACACCCCGCGCCGCCCGGCGATCATCGCCGCCTTTTCGGCGAGCAGCGCGCTTTCGTCCGCGCGCCACGCGATCTGGGTGAAGCGGTGGCGCAGCCGGTCGCCGGCGAGCCGGTCGGCCCCGCGCGGTTCGCCGGCCGCCTCGGCCGCGGCGGCCTGCGTCGTCACGGTTTCGCATCGCGTCACGATCGGCAGGCTGGCGCTGTCGGACAGGCGCTGCCACGCCTCGATGCTGTCCTCGACCAGCCCGGCATAGAGCGCGTCGCCGTTCTGCACCGGGTCGAGCAGCATCGTCGGCAGGTTCGACGCGGCCCGGCCGTTGCCCGCGCCATAGGCGTCGAACAGGCGGACGCTGCGTCCCTGCCGCACGAGGTGCCACGCGGTCCAGGCGCCGATCGCGCCGGCGCCGACGACCGCGACATCGACATGCTTTTCGGGCGCCTTCGCACCCTTGCGCCGGCGCGACGCGCGCGGCTCCTTCTTCGCCGCCGCGCCGAGCGCGAGCGCCGTCGGAACCGCGGCGAGCGCGCCGAGCAGGCGGCGGCGATCCATCAGCCGCCCTTCTTCCGGTAATAGCGCGACCCGCCGATCCAGGTTTCGAGCGGGGTCATGCGGCGGATCTCGTCGGGACTGGCGAGCAGCGGATCGCTGTCGACGATCAGGAAATCGGCGCGCATTCCGGGCATCAACGTCCCCAGCCGGTCCTCGGCGAAGGCGGCATAGGCGGCGGTACGGGTGAAGCCGTCGAGCGCGCTCTCGCGGCTCACCGCTTCCTCGGGGTGCCAGCCGCCGAAGGGCTGGCCCGCGACATCGGTGCGCGAGATGGCGGCGGCGATGCCGGGGAAGGGGTTCGCGCTTTCGACCGGCACGTCGGACCCGAAGGCGAGGCGGACCCCGGCATTCTCCAGGCTGCGCCAGGCATAGGCGCCCTTCAGCCGTTCGGGCCCCAGCCGCGCCTCGGCCATCAGCCGGTCCGACGGCTGGTGGATCGGCTGCATCGAGGCGATGACGCCGAGCTGCTTGAAGCGCGGGATATCGGCGGGATCGACGATCTGCGCATGCTCGATGCGCCAGCGGCGCTCGCCGGGCAGGTCGGCGTTGAGGTCGGCGATCGCGTCGAGCGCCTCGGCATTGGCGGCGTCGCCGATCGCGTGGATCGCGACCTGGAACCGGTCCATCGAGGCGCGCACCATCTTGTTGCGGAGCTGCGCGGGGGTGAGCAGCGGCAGCCCCTTCTGCCCCGGCGCGTCGACATAGGGCGCCTTGAGCCACGCCCCGCGCGAGCCGAGCGCGCCGTCGAGATACAGCTTCACCCCGACCATGCGCAGCCGGTCGTCATAGAGCCACGGCGTCGGTTCGGGCCCCGCGATCAGCGCCATGTCGCCGACATCATGGCCATAGGAGAGGATGCGAACCGTCAGCTGTCTGCGGTCGCCGGCGCGGCGATAGGCCTGCCAGTCCTCGATCGTCGTGCCCATGTCGGCGATCGCGGTGATCCCCTGTTCGATCAGCTTCGCCTGCGCGAGCAGGAAGGCGCGGTCGAGGTCGCGCGCCAGCGGCTTCGGCCGCGCGGCGTCGATCAGCGCCGCCGCCGCGTCGACGAACACGCCGCTCGGCTTGCCGCCCGCCATCTCGATGCGCCCGCCCTCGGGCGCTTTCGTGGCGGCGGTGATCTTCGCCGCCGCCATCGCGGCGCTGTTCGCCCAGCCGGCATGGCCGTCGACGCGTTCGAGCCAGACCGGGCGGGCAGCTTCCACCGCGTCGATGTCGGCGGCGGTCGGAAAGCGGCCGAGACCCCATTTCTCCTGATTCCACCCGCGCCCGATGATCCACGGCATGTCGGGATTGGCGGCGGCATATTTGCGGATCGCGGCAAGCGCTTCGTCGAGCGAGCGCGTTTCCGACAGGTCGAGCGTCATCAGCGAAAGGCCGAGCCCCATGACATGGCCGTGCGCGTCGATCAGCCCGGGAATCAGCGTGCGGCCCTTGCCGTCCTCCTTGAAATCGGGTCGCTCGGGCCGCTTGTCCTTGCGGTCGAGCAACTGCTTCACCTTGCCGTCATTGTCGATGACGAGCCCGGTGAAGTGCACGACCTTGCCCTGCTGGTCGAGTGTGATGCCGTTGACATTGTCGACCAGCGTGTCGGCGTGGGCCGGGGCGGCGAGAGTCGAAGCGGCGAGCATCAGTAACCCCCTCCCGCAAGCGGGAGGGGCAGCGAGACTTGCGAGCTTGCTCGCTAGTCGCAGCGGGGTGGGCAGGCGGCGCAGCCGGCCGGCAACCGGACCCGGCTTCGCCGGACCGAGTTTGGCCGCCCCTTCCGCTTGCGGGAGAGGATGTTTCCCTTGACCTCTCACTTCGGCAACCGCGTCACCAGCGAACTGGTGTCCTTTCGCCCGCCACCGGCCTTTTGCACATCGGCATAGAATTGATCGACCAGGCTGGCGACCGGCAGGGTCGCGCCATTGGCGCGCGCCTCTTCCAGCGCGAGGCCGAGGTCCTTGCGCATCCAGTCGACCGCGAAGCCGAAATCGAATTCGTCCTTCGCCATCGTGCCCCAGCGATTGAGCATCTGCCAGCTTGCCGCCGCGCCGCCCGATACCGCCTCGAACACCTTGTCGGTGTCGAGCTGTGACGCCTGCGCGAAGCGCAGCGCCTCCGACACGCCCTGGATGGCGCCGGCGATCGCGATCTGGTTGACCATTTTCGTCGTCTGCCCCGCGCCGGGACCGCCGATGTGGACGATGCGCCCGGCATAGGCGCGCATCACCGGCTCGGCGGCGGCAAAGGCCTCGGGCGATCCGCCGCACATGATCGACAGCGTTCCCGCCTGCGCGCCCGACTCGCCGCCCGACACCGGGGCGTCAAGGCTCATCAACCCGAGTCCCTCGGCCTCCGCGGCAAGCCGGCGGGCAATGCGTGCCGAAACGGTGGTGTGGTCGACGAACAGTGCGCCCCGGCGCATCGCCGCGAAGGCGCCGTCGCTGCCGAGCGTCACCTGCGCGAGGTCGTCGTCGTTGCCGACGCAGGACAGGACGACGTCGGCATCGCGCGCCGCCTCGGCGGGAGTCGCCGCCGCGGTGCCGCCGTAATGCGCCGCCCATGCATCGGCCTTGGCCCTTGTCCGGTTGTAGACGGTGACGCTGTGCCCCGCCCTGACGAGATGCCCCGCCATCGGTCCGCCCATGACGCCGGTGCCGATGAATGTGACGCGCAATGTCCGTTCGCTCATGCACCGGTCCATAACCATGGTTTGCGTGGCGCGCCAGATGGGGTTAGGGCGCAGCGCTATGACCGATCAACTCACCCTGACCTCCGCAGCCGATTTCTCGGCGATCACGCTCGACGACGTGCGCGCGGCGGCGGGGCGAATTATGGGGGCGGTCGTTCGCACGCCGACGCTGAAGTCGCAGACGCTGTCGGAACTGGTCGGCGCCGATGTGTGGCTGAAGTTCGAGAATCTGCAATTCACCGCCGCCTACAAGGAACGCGGCGCGCTGAACGCGCTGCTGCTGCTCAGCGAAGAGGCGAAGGCGCGCGGGGTGATCGCGGCGTCGGCGGGCAATCATGCGCAAGGTCTGGCCTATCATGGCAAGCGGCTGGGTGTCCCCGTGACCATCGTCATGCCGAAGACGACGCCGCAGGTGAAGGTGTCGCAGACCGCGAGCCACGGCGCGCAGATCGTGCTGTTCGGCGAGAAGTTCGACGACGCCTATGCCCATGCGCGCGAGCTGGAAAAGGAACGCGGGCTGACCTTCGTCCACCCGTTCGACCATCCGCACACCGCGGCGGGGCAGGGGACGGTGGCGCTCGAAATGCTCGAGGACGTGCCCGAGCTCGATACGCTGATCGTGCCGATCGGCGGCGGCGGACTGCTCAGCGGCATGGGAACCGCGGCGCGCGGGATCAAGAACGACATCCGCCTCGTCGGGGTGCAGGCCGAGCTTTATCCCTCGATGTACGCCGAACTCAACGGCGTCGACATGGCGTGCGAGGGCGACACGCTGGCCGAAGGGATCGCGGTCAAGGAGCCGGGGACCTATACCCGTCGCCTCGTCGCCGAGCTCAACGACGATATCGTGCTCGTCGCCGAACGGCATCTGGAGCGTGCGGTCAGCCTGCTGCTCCAGATCGAGAAGACGGTGGTCGAGGGCGCGGGCGCGGCGGGCCTCGCGGCGATGCTTGCGCATCCGGAGGAGTTCACCGGGCGCAAGGTCGGACTCGTCCTGACCGGCGGCAATATCGACACGCGGCTGCTCGCCAACGTGCTGCTGCGCGACCTTGCGCGGTCGGGCCGCATCGCGCGGCTGCGCATCCGGTTGCAGGACCGCCCGGGGGCGCTGTTCAAGGTGATGGAGGTGTTCAACGCCGAGCAGGTGAACATCATCGAAATCTATCACCAGCGCATCTTCACGACGCTGCCCGCCAAGGGCTTGATCACCGACATCGAGTGCGAGGCGCGCGACCGCGAACATCTCGACAAGCTGGTCCGGGCGCTGCGCGACGCGGGCTATATGGTGACGACGGTCGAGCTGGCGTAAATCGCCCCCCTTCTGCCTGTGGAAGGAGGCCTTTCCCGCCTCGTCACCCTGAACTTGTTTCAGGGTCCATGGCCCTGACTTTGAACGAAACGCCGCGTTTGTCGAAAGCGCAGGCCATGGATGCTGAAACAAGTTCAGCATGACGATTGGGGGATGCCCTTTCATGCGAGGATCGAGATGAAAGACTTCACCCTCTCCCTCACTGCCACGCCCGACACGATCGACGAACTCGGCCATGTCAACAATGCGGTCTGGGTCCAGTGGATTCAGCAGGTCGCGACCGCGCATTGGGATGCCGCGGCGCCGCAGAGCCACAAGGATGCCTATGTCTGGGTCGTGGTGCGGCACGAGATCGACTATCTGCGCGCGCTGGGGCCGGGCGAGAGCGTCACCGCGCGGACGTGGGTCGCCGATGCGCCGCAGGGCGCGAAGTTCGATCGTTTCATGGAATTCACCGGCGCGGATGGGCGGGTCCATGTTCGCGCGCGGACGGTGTGGGCGCTGCTCGACAAGGCGAGCGGGCGGCCGCTGCGGGTGACGGCCGCTGTCGTCGCGCCCTTTCTGGACGCGCCATGAGCGGCGGCACGGCGACGTGGCGCCCGATGCGTGCCGACGACCTGCCTGCGGTCGCCGCGATGTCCGATGCCGTGCACGGCGCCTTCACCGAACCGCTGGCGACCTATGCCGAGCGGCTCGCCCTCTATCCGCAGGGGTGCCATATCCTCGAAAGCAGGGGGTTCGAGGGCGAAGGGACGGCGATCGGCTATCTCGTCACCCATCCGTGGCGGCTCGGAGCGCCGCCGAAGCTCGGGGCCGCGCTCGGTGCTCTCCCGGCGGACCCCGACAGCTATTATCTCCACGACATCGCGCTTCTGCCCGCGGCGCGCGGCCAGCGGGCAGGGGAGGCGGCGGTCGCGCTGGTCCTGAACCTCGCGCGGGCGGCGGGTCTGCCGGTGATCGAACTGGTCGCGGTGGGCGGTGCCGACGCCTATTGGCAGCGCCTGGGTTTCGCCTATGCCGCGCCGGGCGCCGACGGTCCTTACGGTCCCGGCACCTTCGTCATGCGGCGGCCGGTGGACGCGTAGCGTCCCAGCGCTATTGGGCGAGGCTTTCCGAAAAGACGTTCATCACGATCACCCCGGCGATGATCAGCGCCATGCCGACGATCGCGGGCGTGTCGAGCTTCTGCCCCTGGAACAGCCAGGCGACGGTCGCGATCAGCACGATGCCGACCCCCGACCAGATCGCATAGGCGACGCCGGTGGGCATCGCGCGCAGCGTCAGCGACAGGCAATAGAAGGCGACGGCATAGCCGACGATCGTGACGAGCGACGGGCCGAGCCGGGTGAAGCCGTGCGATTCCTTCAGAAAGGAGGTTGCGACGACCTCCGACACGATCGCGATGAAAAGATAGACATAGCTCATGGCAGGCGCTCCTCGCCCCACGGGGATATGCCGCCCGGCTGGGCGCGTCCAGCCGTCGCGGCGCTTGCTGGCGCGGCGGCGGCGCGATAGGCACGGCGGCCATGCAGATACGATCCGCCACCCCGGCCGACGCGGCCGCCATCTGGGCGATCATCGGGCCGACGATCCGGGCCGGCGATACCTATGCGCTCGATCGCGACATGGGGGAGGAACAGGCCCTCGCCTATTGGTTCGGGGCCGACAAGGAAGTGTTCGTCGCCGAGGTCGAAGGGGCGGTGCTCGGCACCTATTATCTGCGCGCCAACCAGGCCGGCGGCGGCGCCCATGTGTGCAATTGCGGCTATATGACCGCCGCCGCCGCCACGGGGCGCGGCATCGCGCGGGCGATGTGCGATCATTCGGTCGAGCGCGCCAGGGCGCGCGGCTTTCGCGCGATGCAGTTCAATTTCGTCGTCTCCTCCAACGACCGCGCGGTCCGGCTCTGGCAAAGGCTGGGGTTCGAGGTGGTGGGACGCCTGCCGGGCGCGTTCGACCACCCGGCGCACGGGTTCGTCGACGCGCTGGTCCTGTATCGGACGCTCTGACCGTCAGGCATAAGCGACCCAGCCGCGCCAGGTGAAGGCGGCATAGAACAGCGCGACGCCGGAAAAGCCTGCGGCGCGCAGGACCGCCTCATCCTCTTCGGGCGACAGCATGGCGACGTGGCGGGCCACCGCATCGCGTCCTTTCGCCGTCGCATCGGGGTCGGCACCCGAAGCGACGGCATAGGCGGCATACGGCATAGGCGGCATAGCGGTCGAGCCAGCGGTCGCGCTCTCCGGGTTCCTGGGGGAAGCTGCCGTGCGCGACGACGAAGGGCGCCCCGGGGCGCAGGCGTTCGCGGACCGCCGCCGCCGTGCGTATCCGTTCGTCGCGGTCGAGGAAATGCAGGGTGAGGAGGCAGGTGGCGCCGTCGAAGGGACCGGCGGGGGCATCGTCGATGACACCCTCGACCAGATTCGCACGCGCCGCGTTCGGCCCGAGCATCTGCGCGGCCATCGCCAGCATCGGCCCGGCCGGATCGACGCCGGTGAAGCGCCAGCCGGGGTGAGCCTCCGCCATCGCCTTGAGCTCCAGTCCGCCGCCCGCTCCCAGCGCCAGCACATGCCCGCGCTCGGGAACATGCTCGGCCAGCAGCAGCCCGGTCATGCGATGGAGGCCGTCCATACCGGGCACGAAGCGGCGCGGGCCGTCGGCATAGTGCGCGACCGTTTCGGGGTCTTTGAAATGGTCGAGGAAATACTGGATGGCTTCAGCCATGAACAGGGTCCTTGCAGGCAGTGGGGAGCGCGGCGAGGCGCGCGTGGAATTCGTCGGCGAGCGCGGCCAGCGTCACCCGTTCGAACCGTGCGAGCAGCAACGCCTCTGCCTCGCGAAAGCCTGCCTCGAGGGCTGCGTTCACGGCCTGTTCGACGAGGCAGTCGGGCGCATCGTCGCGATTCCCCATTGCGATCAGCGCCGGACGGCCGATCGCACGATAGATGTCGGCCAGGCTGATCGCAGCCAGGTTTCGCGCGACCGTCCATCCCCCGCCATGCCCTTTCTCCGAATGCACCAGCCCCGCGTCGCGCAGCCCGCCCAGCAGGCGGCGAACGACGACGGGGTTGGTCCGCATCGCCTTTGCCAGCTGGTCGGACGTTCGCGGTTCCCCTGCGTCCGCCATGTGGAGCAAGATGTGGAGAACGCCCGAAAGACGGCTGTCGCGTTTCATGTAACTTCAATTAGTGCGTGATTGACACGAGTCAAGCCGACTTGATCGGCGCGCGCGGCGGTGGTAGACGCGCCGCCGTGATGACCAGCGACCGATCTCCACGTTTCAAGGCCTATTGGCGCTCCTTTACCTAAGGAGCGGCATGGCATCACCTATCATGACCATCGCCGCCGTGTCGGAAGGCGCCTGGTCATCATCCCGAAACCACACCCTCTCTGCCACGGCGCGCCTTTTCGGAAAGCCGCAAGATGACAGAGACATTGATCCGCCTGACCACCGCGCGCTGCCGCATCGACCGGCTCGACGCCGCCGACGCGCCCGCGCTCGCCGCGATCACCGATGCGTCGGTGACCGAGCAGGTGCATTTCCTCTCGACCCCGTTCACCGAGACCGATGCCCACGCGCTGATCGCGCGTTCGGGCGGCGATGACGTCTTTCACGCCGTGCGCGAAGGCGCGGCGCTGATCGGCGTGATCGGGGTGCATCGCCGCGGCCGCGATCACGAGGTCGGATACTGGTTCGCCGCCGCGGCGCGCGGCCGGGGCCTGGCGCGCGAGGCGGTCGCGGCGGTGGTGCGCGATCTGGCGGCGGCGTGGCCCGGCGGCACGATCGTCGCCGAATGCCGTCCGGGCAATGCGCGCTCCGAAGCGCTGCTGCGCCGGATCGGCTTCGTGCCGACGGGGCAGGCGGGCCGGCGGCCGGGGCGTATGCTGTTCGCGTGGCGCGCGGGCGCCGACTACCGGATCGACGTCTGCTGATCGCGCGCCGCGACCTCTTCGGTCAGCGCTGCGGCGATCGCGGCGACCGAAGTGGCGGCATAGGCAAAGCCCATATGGCCGCAATCGACCTCGACCTGCCGGTCGCTTTCGTGCGGCAGGCCGCGCGCGCTCGCCGCCGCGACCACCCCGTCGTGCGCCGACCACAGGGCGAAGGTCGGCATCGCCGGGCGTGGGGCGGGGTGGAAGTCGATCGGCGGATTGTCGACCGGGTGGCGCGCGATCAGGTGATAGAGCCGCCACGCGCGATTGGCGCGGCGGCTGCCCGAAAAGGGCGATCCCAGCGTGACGACGCGCGCCACCCGGCCGGGGTGATGCTTCGCATATTCGCGGGCATAGATGCCGCCGAGGCTCCAGCCGACGAGCGCGGGCGCGCGGCCGGTGCGGTCGATGATCCACTGGACGCGCGTGTCGATCCGCTCGATGATGTCGGCGGTGGCGCCGCGATTGAAACCGAGGCCCCAGGCATAGCAGCGAAAACCCGCGCGGCGCAGGTCGGCGCGCAGCCCCTTGGTCGACCAGTCGCCGGAGAGGAAGCCGGGAAGGATCATCACCGGCGGCCACGGGCTGTCGGGGTTGGGTTCCGGCGGCATCGGGCGGACGCGCCCGCCCAGCGCGCGCAGCAGCGCCGCGACCTCGCGCCACAACAGGCCGAGCGGCGGCGGCGCGTCGGGATCGGGAACGCGGGCCGGCCATTCGGCGCGGCGCGAGAGCAGGGTGCGGATCATGGCATGCGCCCGCGCGGGGATCAGCCCTTCGGGACCAGCTTCAGCAGTTTGCCGTCCTTGCCGTCGCTGAGCAGCCAGACGCTGCCGTCCTCGCGCACCTCGACCTCGCGGATGCGGGTGCCGAAATCCCAGCGGTCGGCCTTGTGCAGCCGGTCGCCGTCGACGCGCATGCGGATCAGGCCCTGCCCCGACAGTGCGCCCATCAGCAGGCTGTTCTGCCAGCCGGGATAGAGGTCGCCGCCGTACCAGGCGAGCCCGCCCGGCGAAACCGACGGATTCCACCACAGCTTCGGCGCGGCGAATTCGGGGCGGGTCGGATGGTCGGGGATCGGCTTGCCGTCATAATGGTCGCCGTTCGACACGATCGGATAACCGTAGTTGGCGCCGCGTTCGACCAGATTGACCTCGTCGCCGCCCTTCGGCCCCATTTCCTGATTCCACAGCCGCCCGGCGCCGTCGAAGGTCAGCCCCAGCAGGTTGCGGTGGCCGAGCGACCAGATCTGCGCGGTGACGCCGCCCTGCGCGGCAAAGGGATTGTCGGCGGGAATGCTGCCGTCGGGGTTCAGCCGGACGACCTTGCCGAGATTGGCCTTCATGTCCTGCGCCGGGTCGAACTTCTGCCGCTCGCCGGAGGTGATGAAGAGATGCTTGCCGTCGGGCGAAAAGGCGAGGCGGTGCGAGAAATGGCCGCGGCCCGGCACCTTGGGGTCCTGTCTCCAGATGATGCGGAGACCGTCGAGCCGCGGTGCGTCGCCCTGAACCAGCTTCGCCGTGCCGACGACCGCGCCGAAATTGTCGCCGTCGCCCGCCTCGACCCAGCTCAGATAGATGATGCCGGTGGTCGCGAAATCGGGCGCGAGGATCACGTCGCCGAATCCGCCCTGCCCGCCGTAGGCGACCGGCGGAACGCCCGCGACGTCCAGCACCGGCCCATCCTCCTGCCACAGCTTCAGCTTGCCCGCGCGTTCGGTGACGAGCGCCTGCCGTCCGCCGGGAAAGAAGGTCATCGCCCAGGGCTCGTCGAAGGCCGCCGCCGTCTCGACGGTGAAGGGCGCGTCGGCAAGCGGCGCCGCGGGCTGCTCGCCCGAGGCGTCGAGCCGCGCATTGTCGGCGGCGTTGCTCGCCGGGCCGGTCGAACAGGCCGCGACGATCATCGCGGCGGAAAGGGCGAGGGCTGGAAGCTTCATCATCGCAAATACTCGCTTGGCTGGGGAGACGGATGCAGTCTGGCGCGCGATCGGCCGAATGTCGAGCGGGAGAGAGTGGAGGGGGCTCCGTGGCCTGGCTCTCTGGCGCCGAAGTCGTCGAAAAGCCGCGCTTCCGGAAGGCGGAGGCCAGAGTGTCCTCGCATGGCTCCGGGTCCCCGTCTTCGCGGGGACCCGGCGTCCGTCAGCGCCGCGATTCCTCGCGGCGCGCGGCGATGATTTCGACGCTGTCCATGATCGCATCCATCGCCTCGCTCGCCGGGGGCGCGTCGGCGCGCTTCTGCGAGAACTGGCCGCGCGTCATGATCTCCTCGAGCGCGCCGCGCGCCCGCGAAACCCGGCTCTTCATCGTGCCGAGCGCGCAGTCGCAGATGCTCGCCGCTTCCTCATAGGACAGGCCGCCCGCGCCGACGAGGATCAGCGCCTCGCGCTGGTCCTGCGGCAATTCCATCAGCGCGCGCTGCAGATCGGCCATCTCGCTCGCCTCTTCCTGCGAGGCGGGGGTGGACAATGTGCGCTCGACCGCCAGTTCGTCGTAATCGCCGCGAAACTTGTTGCGGCGCATCTGCGACAGAAAGGTGTTGCGCAGGATGACGAAGGTCCACGCCTTGATCGAGGTGCCGCGCTCGAACCGGTCGCGCGAGGCCCAGGCCTTGACCATCGTGTCCTGCGTCAGGTCGTCGGCGAGGTCGGGATTGCCCGACAGGCTGCGGCCATAGGCGCGCAGGTGCGGAATGACGCCGGCGAGCAGCGTCTTGAATTCGCCATCGGTCAAACGCTTGTCGTCCTGCGATGGCGCCGCAGCTTGGGTTCGGGTCATTCCTTGGTCGGGCTTTTCTGATCGAGCTGGGACAAGAGATCGAGCATCCCGTCGGGCAGTCTTTCCGCGACGATGTTGCCATAGATCATGCGCAGCCTGGCGCTGACTGGCTCGGGCGACTGGCGGCCCGTCAGCGTCCGGTGCCACTGGTCGCTTCCCGTGCCCGGAAAGCCACCGTGCATCCGGCGCGGCGCGTCGACCGCGCGGCCGGGCGCATGTGCGCCGTTGATCCTGTTTTCTCCGTGCGTTGCCATTCCGAAGCAACGACAGAGGGGGCCGCAGGTTCCCCGCGTCCGATTTTTTGCGACGAGATGCGTTGCCCTAAAACCACAGTGAGCGGGCACGGGCCCGCGTGGGCGCGGCCCCGACCTTAGGGTCAGGGCCCCTTAATGGCACGTTCGAGGCGTCGAAATGGCGAAGATCTCGGGCTTGGGCGGGTGCAGCGGGTAGCATCGCTACCCGCAAGGCCGCGCGGGCCCGAGATCGAAGCCATTTCGGCGTCGCTTCGCGATTGCGCCTTGCCTCCTCGCCCTGAGCAAAATCGCTTCAAACCTCGAACGCGCCATTAAGGGGCCCTGACCCTAGGTATTTGCCACCGGCGCGATAGGCTTTGCATCGGCGTCGCCACCCGCTAAGTAACGACGGAATGCATGATTTTTCTTCCGCGCGGTTCTTGCGTCCCGATCGGCGCCGACCATGAGCCGCACCTCCGACATCGCCGCTACCGGTCCGCTCGACGACGCCAGTTTCAAGCGCGAGCTGGCGGCGCTGCTGCCGCATCTGCGCGCCTTCGGCCGCAGCCTGTGCGGCAACGCCGACCTCGCCGACGACCTGGTGCAGGAAACGATGCTGAAGGCGTGGAAGGCGCGCGCGCAATATGTCCCGGGCCCGTCGAGCATGAAGAGCTGGGCCTTCGTCATCCTGCGCAATTGCTTCCTGTCGCAGATGCGGCGCCGGAAATTCACCGCCGACTATGACGAGCTTGCGGCCGAGCGGATGCTGGTCGCGCCCGACGATCAGGACGACAGCCTGCACCTGGCCGACGTGCAGCGCGCGCTGATGCTGCTGCCGGTCGATCAGCGCGAGGCGCTGGTGCTGATCGGCGCGGGGGGACTGTCCTATGACGAGGGCGCCGAAATCTGCGGCGTGGCGGTGGGCACGATGAAGAGCCGCGTGTCGCGCGCGCGCGCCGCGCTGCACGCGATTCTCGACAGCGGGCAGATGCCGCTGCGCAGTACCGACGAACTGCCGGCGAGCGAGGCCTTCGCCGCCATCATGGGCACGGTCGACGATCTGACCGCGAACGGACCCGCCGGGGGCTGAACCCTCCTAGGGCGGATCGACATTCAGAAGATGGCGAGGCGAAAATGGTGGTTTTTCGCGACCCGGAGCGCAGCGTGCTGATGGCACGTGAGCACCGGAAGCGCGAAAAGCCGCCATTTGCAGGCCGCCAGAGCTGAATGTCGATCCGCCCTAGGCCGCGAGTTGCGGCGTGAAGAGCAGGCTCTGGCTGATCGCGGCGCGCACCGTATTCTCGCGGAAGGGCTTGGAGATCAGGAAGGTCGGTTCGATGCGGTTGCCGGTGAGCAGCCGTTCGGGAAAGGCGGTGATGAAAATCGCCGGAACCGGCGCGATCGCCAATATGTCCTGCACCGCATCGATCCCCGAGGACCCGTCGGCAAGCTGGATGTCGGCAAGCACCAGCCCCGCCTCGCTGCGCTCGAACGCCGCGACGGCGTCGTCGTGGGTCGTCGCGATCCCGGCGACCCGATGGCCGAGGTCGCGGACGATCTGCTCCAGCTCCATCGCGATCAGCGGTTCGTCCTCGATGATCAGGACCGAGGTGCGCGATTCGCGGTCGAGGTCGGCGACCGCTTCGTCGAGCAGGCTTTCGACCGTCGCGACGTCGGTGCCGGTGACGATCGCCGCCTCTTCGACCGAAAATCCCTCGAGCGCCGTCAGCAGCAGAATCTGGCGCCCCAGCGGCGTGATGCGCGCGAGGCGGCGATTGGCGGCGCGAACGAGCGGGTCCTCCGCGGCGTCGCCGTCGACCTCGCCATCCTCGATGAAGGCGCTTTCCCAGATGCGGTGGAAGCAGCGATAGAGGTCGATGCGGATGCCCTGGCCCGACCGGATTTCGTCGGGCGCGGCGACGATGACTTCCAGCAAGGTATGGACGAAATGGTCGCCATGCGACTGGCTGCCGGTGAGCGCGCGCGCATAGCGGCGCAGGAAGGGCAGGTGCCCACGGATTTCTTCGCCCAATGGCATGTTGGAAGCTCCCTCTTTGAGCGAGTCATACGCGGCTCGCCCGCGCAGGTTCCGCTTTTCGCGCGCAAAAAAGCATGGCGCCGCGCTGCAACTTGTCGCGTCGCGATGCGTAGACATAGCCGGGACGCGACATGGGTTCGGCGCAAGCGGGTGAATTTGCGACCTTTTTGCGATTTCGGACCCCCAGGCTTTGATTTGGGAACCGGATTCATGGCAAAGCGGCCCGGGGTGACAAACGGCGCGGACACGCCGGATCGCAGCAAGGGACAGGCATTGGCCGACGGTGGGGACAGCGAGGCAGTGCGCGACGAACGTCGCCGGCTCGATACATTGCGCGAATATCACATTCTCGATAGCGGCCCCGACCCCGCTTTCGACCGGGTGACGAAGCTGGTCGCCGACCTGTTCGACGCGCCGATCGCGCTGGTCGCGCTGCTCGACGACCGCCGGCAATGGTTCAAGTCGGCGCACGGGCTCGACCTCGCCGAAATCCCGAGCGACATCGGCTTCTGCCGTCATGTCGTCGCCGACCAGCAGGCGCTGATTGTTCCCGACGCGGCGCTCGACCCGCGCTTCCGCGACGATCCGCTCGTCACCGGCGAGCCCGGCATCCGCTTCTATGCCGGTGTGCCGTTGCTGGCCCATAACGGCGTCGCGCTTGGTACGCTTTGCATCGTCGATCGCAAGTCGCGTCCTGCGCTCGACGCGCGTTTGCTCGGCCGGCTGCGCGATTTCGCGGCGATCATCATGGCCGAGGCCGAACTGCGCCGCACCGCCGCCGAGCGCGACGCGGCGCGCCGCATGCTCGAACGCGCGCTCGATTTCTCGTGCATTGCCACCTGGCAGCTCGATGCGCGCACCGACCAGCTGCGCTGGCGCGGCGCGACCGCCGAGCTGTGGGGGGCCGATTTCCAGACCGCGCTGTCGACCGGCGAGGGATTCTTCGCCCGGGTCCATCCCGACGACCGCGCGGCGGCGCGCCGCGTTCTCGACGAATCGATCGACACCGGCGATCCCTATGCGACCGAATATCGTATCTGCCATCCCGAGCGCGGGGTGCGCTGGATCGCGGCGCGCGGCGACTGGGACGTGCGGGCGGACGATGCGATGCTGACCGGGATCAGCGTCGACATCACCGAACAGAAAAGCCGGCAGGAAAACGCCAACCTGCTGATGCGCGAGCTTCATCACCGGATGCGGAACCTGTTCGCGACGGTCGGGGCGATCATCTCGCTGACGCGCCAGTCGGCGCGCGACGTCGACGATTATGTCGACCGGATCAGCAGCCGGCTCGACGCGCTCAACCGGGCGCAGAACGTGCTGCTGGGCGCCAATTTCATGACCGGGTCGATGCATGCGCTGCTGCGCGAGGTGGAGGCATCCTTTCCGCGCATCCGCTGGTCCGGACCCGATCTGCTTCTCCCCGAAAATGCGCTGGTGGCGATGGCGCTGCTGTTCAACGAACTGGCGACGAACGCCGCAAAACACGGCGCGCTGTCGGCCGAAAAGGGCCGCGTCGATATCGAATGGACGCAGGACGACGAGGACGCCGACCCGCGCCTGCTGCGCCTGACCTGGACCGAATCGGGCGGCGTGGGCGCCGTCGCCCCGCCCGAACGGACGAGCTTCGGCACGCTGCTTATGGAACGCAGCGTGCGCAACAATCTGGGCGGCACGATCGAGCGTCGCTGGGAACCCGGCGGCCTGATATGCGAGATCACGCTGCCGGCGCGGTGGCGCGAGGCATAGAAATCGTCGGCTGAATTACCGACTTTCCCCGTCCGGAATGGAAGTAACGCGTTTGCTCTCTATGTTTTGTCACCCTGAACTTGTTTCAGGGTCCGCGGTCTGCCCTTGAATAGAAGGCAGCGCAGTAGGGAAGGCCGGGCCATGGATGCTGAAACAAGTTCAGCATGACGACGGGAGGATAAGCGTGCGGAAACCGAATCTCCGCTAGCCCTAACCCACGTCGCTCCATCTGCACCTCCATCTTGCGACGCCCCCTTGCGCATGCGTCGATATATTGGCATGGATAGTGCCAATATAACAGCAGGGAGGGAGCGATGGCTGTGCGCGTGGAAACCGGCGGGGGGCCGGACCGCATGGCCGTCGTTCGCCGCGCCGGACTTTTGGCTGCCGGCGCCCTGCTCGCGGCGGTGCCGGCTGCGGCGCAGCGCGCCCCGGCACCGCCGCGCCATCCCAATATCGTCATCCTGCTCGCCGACGACTGGGGCTTTTCGGACGTCGGATCGTTCGGCGCCGGCTATGCGACGCCGAACATCGATGCGCTCGCGAAGGCGGGGGTGCGCTTTTCCAACTTCCATGCCGCGGGCTCCTGTTCGCCGACGCGCGCGATGCTCCAGACCGGGGTGATGAATCACCGCGCCGGGCTCGGCAATATGCCCGAGACGATCCCCGACGCGCATCGCGGCAAGCCCGGATACGACACGGTGATGAATCACAGCGTCGTCACCATCGCGCAGATGCTGAAGGCGGCGGGCTATCGCACGTACCTGACCGGCAAATGGCATTTGGGCAGCGACGCGACGCGGCTGCCCGAGGCACGCGGGTACGACCGCGCCTTCAGTCTCGCCGATGCGGGTGCCGACAATTTCGACCAGCGCCCGATCGAGGGAATGTACGACAAGGCGAACTGGACCGACAACGGCAAGCCCGGCAAGCTGCCCAAGGATTATTATTCGTCGCGTTTCGTCGTGCAGACGATGATCGATTATATCGAGGCCGACCGCGTGAGCGGCAAGCCCTTCCTCGCCTCGGTCAACTTCCTGGCCAACCATATCCCGGTGCAGGCGCCCGACAGCGACATCGCGCGCTATGCGGGTCTGTATCGCGACGGCTGGACGGCGCTGCGCGAGGCGCGGGCCCGGCGTGCCGCCGCACTCGGCATCGTGCCCGCGGGCGCGCCGATGGTGACGATGGCGACCACCCGCGACTGGAAGGCGCTCGACGCCGACGAGCGCAGGGCGGCGACGCGCGCGATGCAGGCCTATGCCGGCATGGCGACCGCGATGGACCGCGAGATCGGTCGCCTCGTCGCGCATCTGAAGGCGAGCGGCGATTACGACAACACGATCTTCGTCTTCCTGTCGGACAACGGACCCGAACCGCTCGATCCCTATAACCGGCTGCGCAACCGGCTGTTCCTGGGGATGGAATATGACACGTCGATCGCGAACATCGGCCGCCGGCACAGCTTCGCCGCCATCGGTCCCGGCTGGGCGAGCGCGGCGGCGTCGCCGCTGTCGGGCTACAAGTTCAGTGCGACCGAGGGAGGGCTGCGCGTGCCGCTCATCATCGCTTGGCCCGGCCATCCGCAGGTCCGTGGGGGCGCGATCAGCGACGGGCTGGCGCACGTCACCGACATCGTGCCGACGCTGACCGAACTCGCCGGCGTCCCGGCGCATGGCGGGACATGGGAAGGCCGGCGGGTCGAACCGCTGGCCGGACGCAGCCTGGTTCCGGTGCTCGCCGGCGCGGCGGGCAGCGTCCATGGCGACACGCCGATCGGCTATGAACTGTCGGGCAATGCCGCCCTCTTCCGCGGCGATTACAAGCTGGTGCGCAACCTGCCGCCGACCGGCGACGGGCGCTGGCAATTGTTCGACATCCGCACCGACCCCGGCGAGACGCGCGACCTGTCGCGGACGATGCCCGACCGCTTCGCCGCGATGCGCGCCGATTACGCGGCCTTCGCCAAGGCGAACGGGGTGCTCGAAATGCCGGCGGGCTACACCGCCGACGATCAGATCAACCTCTATGCGTGGCGCAAGCAGGGGCGCAAGCGCGCGATCCAGGCGGCACTGGTGCTCGGGGGCGCGCTCGTCGCTTTCTCAGCGCTGGGCTGGCTGCTGGTCCGGCGGCGGCGGGCGCGTCGTGTCGATCAGGCGAAAGCCGATGTGATCGGTGCCTAGCGAGCGTTCCTGAAACTGGCGCGCCGCGGGGCGGTAGCGCGCGCAATAATTGGCCGCGCACAGGAAACTGCCGCCCTTGATCACATTGCGGTCGGTGTCGAGAGCGCTCGTCGTCCATTCCCAGACATTGCCGATCAGGTCGTGGACCCCGTGGCCGTCGGCGGGAAAGCAGGCGACCGGCGCCCGGCCCCTGAAACCGTCGGTGCCGAGATCGCGGACTGGAAAGACGCCCTGATAATAGTTGGCGAGCGGGCGGCCATCGGCATCGACCGGCACGTCGCGCCGTGCGCCGCCGGTTGCCGCCGCCAGTTCCCATTGCTCCTCGCTCGGCAGCGCCTTGCCCTTCCAGCGCGCATAGGCGAGCGCGTCCTCGAAGCCGACCTGCACCACCGGGTCGCGGCCGCGATCGGCGATGCCCGTCTTCGGCCCTTCGGGGTGGCGCCACTCGGCCCCGACCACCCAGCGCCACCAATTGGGGTTGCCGTCGGTCGGCGCCGCGAACACCGCCGAACCGGGAACCAGCATTTCGGGGGGCGCGCCGGGCAGCCTGGGCGGGTCCTTCTCGGCCAGCGTCTTGTAGCCGGTCGCCTTCACGAATTCGGCGAATTCGGCGTTGGTGACTTCGTGCGTCGCCATCCAGAAGCCCTTGACCGTCACGGCGCGCGCCGGGGCCTCCTCGGGCAGGGTCGCGTCGGCGCCCATGGTAAAGTTAGCGCCGGGAATCCAGACATAATCGGCCGCAGGCATTGCGGGACATTCGGGCGGCTGCGCCTCGGCGAGCCGCTCCGCCTTCGGCTTGCCGCAGGCGGCGAGCACTGCCAGCGCGCCGAGCGACAGCAGCGCGGCGCGGCCGATCACCGGTCTTGTCCTGCGGGCGCGACGGCGAGCAGCGCATCGACCATATGCGCCATCACCGTTCCCGCCTCCTCGGCGGGCAGGCCCTGGTCGTGGCGCATCGCGCGCCAGGTCTGGAACGACAGCGCGGCGCACAGCGCCTCGCTCGCGATCCGGTCGGCGGCGACGGCGTCGGGCAGCAGACGGAGCACCAGTTCGCGCTCGACGGTGATCACCCGGCCATATTCGGCCATCAGGAACGGCGACTGATAGCGCTTGATGTTCGCGGCGAGGCGGAAGGGCAGCATCGTCTCGAACACCCGCACCCGGCGCCGGACCAGATCGCGGACATGCGCCCGCCAGTCCTCGCCGCGATAAGGCGCGGTGACGATCGGCATCACCCGCTCGGCGACGGTCGCCGAAATCTCGCTGTAGAGCGAATCCATGTCGTCGAAATGGCGGAACACGGTGCGCAGCCCGATTCCCGCTTCCTCGGCGACGCGCGCCGCGCTCGGCATCAGGTCGCCGCCGGCGATCAGTTCCATCATCGCCTCGACGATGCGTTTGTGGCTCGACCGGCTGCGCTCGCGCCGCCCGTCGATGCGCTCCGGCCGCGCCGCCTTCGTCTCCCGCTTCTTCGTTTGCGTCGCCATGCCGCCTCCGCTGGCCCAGCTTGCCGCCGGGGTCAATGGGTGACGCCGAACCGTCTTGCGTCGCCATGAATATAATGACACATAGAGTGTCAATTGTTTCGGGGCAACCGGAGAGAGGGGAGAGGCGATGACCGGACCGGAGACGGCGCTGGCGGCGATCTGGGCGGGCGCGCTGTTCCTCTGGCTTGCCTTCCTGCTGTTCTACGACGGTATCCGCCGCCCGCTGCGCGGCGAGGAGATCGAGGCTTTCCTCGCGACGCTGGGGCCGCGCATGGCGGAAACCGGCAACGATGCCGAACGGCTGCGCGCCTTTCTGGAAGCCGACGACGGCCGCGAATTCGTGATGGTCAACCTCGTGCGAACCCGGCCCGGTCTCGTCACCGATCCGGCGAGCGGCACGGCGCGCGAGGGCAGCGAGTGGCTGCGCCGCTATTCGGAGCCGTTCGTGCGCGGCCTGATCGCGCGCGGCGGCCATCCGCTGTTCGTCGGGCGCAAGGTCGGCGGCTATATCGATGCGTGGAATACGCCCGCCGACCCCGGCTGGTCGCTTGTCGGTACGATGCGCTACCGCAGCCGCCGCGATCTGGTCCGCATGGCGGCGGACCCCGCTTTCCGCGCCGCGCATCCGAACAAGACGCTGGGGATCGAATCGACCTTTTCCTTCCCGACGCAGCGCCAGATCGGCTTTTACGCCAGCCCGCGCGTCACCGTCGGGCTGGCGCTCGCGCTCGCGGCGGCCTTCGGTCACATCGCGGTTCTGACATTCGGATAGGTGGGGAGGACAGGATGCGAAAGAGATGGGTGGCGCTCGGCGTGCTCGCGCTGGCGGGAGCGGGGGGGTATTGGGCGTTCGAGGCGAACAAGTTCCGCCTGCCGGGACTGATCCAGGACTGGCGGGACCCGGTGCAGCCCAATCGCGCGGTGTCGTGGCAGCAGGGGCCGGAGGCGCCGCCGGCAGGCGAGCGGCCCCCCAACATCATCCTGATCGTCGCCGACGACATGGGTTTCAACGACATCAGCCTCAACGGCGGCGGGGTCGCGGGCGGGATCGTCCGGACGCCGAACATCGACGCGATCGCGCGCGAGGGGTTGAATTTCACCACCGCCTATGCCGCCAACGCGACCTGTTCGCCGTCGCGCGCCGCGATGATGACCGGGCGCTATCCGACGCGGTTCGGCTTCGAATTCACCGCCGTTCCCACCGCTTTCGCGGAAAACCTCGCGCATGGCGACGGCGTCGGGCCGCTGAAGGCGATATTCCACAAGGATCTGATCACCGACGATATTCCCGACTATCCGGACATGGGCGTTCCGTCGGGCGAGGTGACGATCGCCGAGGCGGTGAAGGCGGCGGGCTATCACACCATCCATATCGGCAAGTGGCATCTGGGCGAATCGCCCGCGCTGCAGCCGCAGGCGCAGGGCTTCGACGAAAGCCTCGCGATCCTGGCCGGTGGGGCGAAGTTCCTGCCCGACGACGACCCCGATACGGTCAACGCCAAGCTGCCGTGGGACCCGATCGATCGGTTCATCTGGGCCAATCTGCGCCACGCCGTGACCTTCAACGGCAGCAAGCGCTTTCATCCCAACGGGCATATGACCGATTATTTCGCCGCCGAGGCCGAAAAGGCGATCGCGGCGAACCGCAACCGGCCCTTCTTCCTCTATCTCGCCTTCAATGCGCCGCACACGCCGTTGCAGGCGACGAAGGCGGACTATGCGAAGCTGCCGCAGATCAAGGACCACAAGACGCGTGTCTATGGCGCGATGATCGCGCAGCTCGACCGGCGCATCGGCGACGTGATGGCGGCGCTGAAGAAACAGGGGATCGACGACAACACGCTCGTCATCTTCACCAGCGATAACGGCGGCGCCTGGTACAACGGCATCCCGCGGCTCAACGCGCCCTATCGCGGGTGGAAGGCGACCTTCTTCGAGGGGGGCATCCGCACGCCGTTGTTCATGCGCTGGCCGGGGCATATCGCGCCGGGATCGACGCGCGCCGACATGACGGGGCACCTCGACCTCTTCGCGACCATCGCCGCGGCCGCGGGGGCGAAGCTGCCGTCCGACCGCATCATCGACAGCGAGAATATCCTGGCCGGGCCGGCGAAGCGGCAGGCGATGTACTGGCGGTCGGGCGCCTATCGCGCGGTGCGCATGGGCGACTGGAAGCTGCAGGTGACGAAGCGCCCCGAAAAGGCGCGCCTCTACAATCTGGCCGCCGACCCGACCGAACGGCACGACCTGTCGGCGCGCGAGCCGCAGCGCGTCGCGCAGCTTGCCGCGATGATCGCGCGGCAGAACAGGGACATGGCGAAACCGATCTGGCCGGGGCTGATCGAGGGACCGGTGCGGATCGACGTACCGCTCGACGCGCCGTGGCGCGACGGGCAGGATTATGTCTATTGGACCAATTGAGGCTGGCGGGGGTCAGTCGACGAGGTCGAGGATGACGAGCCTCTGCATCCGCGCCGTTTCGGCGAGGATGGCGTCGCGCGCGATTCCGCTTTCGGCGTGGAGCAATTCGGTCGCGACATAGCCGAACTCGACGAGCATGCGCATGCGCAGCCAGACCTCGTCGCGGGTTCGGTCGGGCAGGAACGGCTGGAAGCCGTCGGTCAGCCGGTCGGTGACATAGCGGTGCGATTCGATGCGGACATGTTCGAGCCGTGGGCTCGAATGCAGCGCGCGTTCGATCCAGACGCCCCCCGGTTCGGCCTCGGTGATCTCCGCCGTCTCGCGGAGCAGTTCCTCGTTATTCTCGGCATAGGCGTGAATGCCCGCGCTCGCGTAGCGGTCGAGCCAGCGGACCAGCGCCGCATTCTGGCGATCCATTAGGCGCTCGCCGAGCGCGACGATCACCTCGAACTTGTCGGTGAAGTAATAATAAAGCGCCGGCGGAGTGAGCCCGGCGCGCTCGCAGATCAAATTGGTCGAGATGCGGTCCATCCCGACCTCGGCCAGCAACTCGCCCGCCGTGTCGAGCAGCCGCTCGCGCGTCGATCGGCGGGGCCGTCCGGCCGCGTCCTGCCTTGGTATCGCCATTGCTCCCCGTATCTCCATCGCTCCCTGCGCGGCCGCATCGGCCTGGGTCCTGACCCGAGGGTTGACCGACCCATAACCCGTTCGCCCGCGCGCGCCAAATCGTCCGCACGGCAAAGCCGGCACCCCCGGGAGTCAACCGAGTCGACCTGCGCACCGCGAATATTGACCCATTATAGCGATTGCTATAATATAGCGATAACTACATTGTCATTCTCGGGAGGAATTCGATGGGTTTTCAGGTTAAGACGGGGCGTCGTGCGTTGTTGATGCTGACGGGCTGCGCGCTGGTCGTTCCGGCGATCGCGGCAGCGCAGGACGCGGTGCCCGCCGACGAAGGCATCGGTGACATCGTCGTCACCGCGCAGCGGCGCGAGCAGAATCTTCAGGACGTTCCCGTTGCGGTCACCGCCTTTGCCGGCGACGCGCTGTCCGACCTCGGCATCCAGTCGAGCTCCGACATCGCCGGGGTGGTGCCGAACCTCGAGATCGGGCTTCCCGGCGGCGCGGGCAACCAGCCGCTCATCTATATTCGCGGCGTCGGGCTCAGCGACACCAACCGCAACAACTCGGGTCCGAACGGCGTCTATATGGACGAAGTCTATATCAGCTCGCCGAGCGCGCAGACCTTCCAGCTTTTCGATCTCGAGCGCGTCGAGGTGCTCAAGGGGCCGCAGGGCACGCTGTACGGCCGCAACGCGACCGGCGGCGCGATCAACTTCATCGCGGCGAAGCCGAGCCGCGATTTCCAGGCGCAGGCGTCGCTTTCCTATGGTTCGTTCGACACCATCACCGGCGAGGCCGCGATCGGCGGCCCGATCTCGGACAGCGTCCGCTTCCGCATCGCGGGCACCGGCACCCATGCGAACGGCTATATCCACAACCTGCTGACCGGCCGGCGCGAGAACGGGCAGGGCAGTTTCGCGTTGCGCGGCCAGCTCGCGGTCGACGTCACCGACAATTTCGACGCGCTGGTCAACGTCCACGGCGGCCGCGTCGACGTGCGCTCGCCGCAATTCCGCAGCCTCGGCCTGCTCGATCCCGACACCGGCTTCACGACGCCCTGCGCCGCCGACGCGATCATGGCGAACCAGTGCGGCAACGTCCTCGGCTATGTCAGCCCCGAAGGCTTCTACGACGGCAATTACGACCGCAGCGACCGGCTGAAATCGAAAAGCTGGGGTACCGCGGTACGGCTCAACTGGGATCTGGGCGACGTGACGCTGACCTCGATCTCCGCCTATGATTTCGACGACAAGCTGCACCAGGAGGATTCGGACGCCAGCCCCGCCGCGCTGCTCCACCTCACTTATGGCGTGCGGTCGAAGACCGTCACCCAGGAACTGCGCCTGTCGGGATCGACCGGCAGCGTCACCTGGGTCGCGGGCGGCTATTATCTGCACGAGGTGCTGAAGCAGGACCAGACGGGTGACCTGTTCCGCGACCTGCGCGTGCTGACCCCCGACGGCGGCGCCGATCCGGAAGGCCTGACGACCGGCGGCGCGCCGGTCCTCTTCTCGCGCACGCTCAACCGCCAGACGACCGAAGCCGCCGCCATCTTCGGCCAGGCCGAAATCGAGCTGGCGCCGTCGCTGCGTGCGACCGTCGGCGGCCGCTACAATTACGAGCGCAAGCGTTTCCGCGCCGCGGCGCAGTTCGAGGACGAGATCATGACCTTCTCGGACGAGGACGGCAATATCGTGACCGCCCCCGTCCCCGGCGGCATCCTGCCGCTCTATGCGTTCGACAATCGCAAGTCGTTCGACAATGTTTCGTTCAAGGTCGGCCTCGACTATGACATAACCGACGATGTCATGGCCTATGCCACCATCTCGACCGGCTTCAAGAGCGGCGGCTTCAACGGCGGCTATCTGAGCTTCGATCCCGTCGAGGCGGAGGAACAGGCGAAGCCGTTCAACGAGGAAACGCTCACCGCCTATGAAATCGGCCTGAAATCGACGCTGCTCGACCGGCGCCTGCGCTTCAACGCCGCGGCCTTCTATTATGATTACAAGGATCTTCAGCTCTACACGCTGATCAACACCGGCGCGATCCCGGTTTCGCTGCTCGCCAATGCGGCGAATGCGACCATCTATGGCGCCGAGTTCGAGATGATCGCGCGGCCCGTCGACCGGCTCGACATCACGCTCAACCTCGGCCTGCTCGATACCGAGATCAAGGATTTCGTCAGCGCCGGGACCAACTATTCGGGCAATCGGCTGGCGCTGTCGCCCAAGGTCAATTTCAGCGGCGTCGCCAATTACGAGATCCCGCTGTCGAACGCCGTCGCGCTCGCGCTCCAGCCGTCGGTGTCCTATCGCAGCAGCCAGTTCTTCTCGACCGACAACAATCCGCTGCTGAAGCAGAAGGGCTATTGGCTGCTCGGCGGCCGTATCGCGGTCAAGGACGAGGACGGGCGCTGGGAAGCGGCGCTTTTCGGGCGGAACCTGACGCGGAAGAAATATATCAATTTCGCCGTGGACCTCGCCGATTTCGGGTTCGTCGAGCAGTTCCAGGGACAGCCCCGGAGCTTCGGCGTCGAGTTCCGGGTCAAATATTGATGCGCAGGCTGCTGTTGGTCCCGGCGGTGCTCCTGCTGGCGGCCTGCCAGTCGGAGCCGCCGCCGGCGAAGCCGCTGACGCCCGAGCAGAGCGCGGCGCTGAAGCCCGCCGGCGTGCGCCTCGCCGGGCTTTACGAGCAGGCGTGCAAGTCGTGCCACACGGTTCCGGACACCGGCGCGCCGCTGACCGGCGACCGCACGCAGTGGGACGCGCGCTGGGCAAAGGGCGAGGCGGCGTTGCTGGAAAGCACGATTCGCGGGCTGAACGGCATGCCGGCGGGCGGACAATGCTTCGCCTGCTCGCCCGACGACTATACGGCGCTCATTCGTTTCATGGCGGGGAGGGATTGATGGGCAAGGTAACGCGGCGCGCGCTGCTGGTCGGCGGCGGCGTCATCGGAGCGGGCGCGGTCGGCGTCGGCGGTCTGGCCGGACGCAACTGGCTGCGCGATCGCGAGCCGGCATCGCTCGCGGCGCAGGACGCCGAAGGCCGCCTGCTGTGGAGCAACTGGTCGGGGATTGCGCACAGCTACCCCGAAAAGCGAGGCGCGCCGAAAAGCGAGGAGGAACTGCTTTCCATCCTGACCCGCGCCCCCGCGCCGGTGCGTCCGGTCGGGTCGGGGCACAGCTTCACCGCGCTGGTGCCGACCGACGGCACGCTGCTGACCCTCGACGGCATGGCGGGGCTGGTCGGCCATGATGCCGCGACCAATCGCGCGACGGTGCGCGGCGGCACCCGGCTCGCCGACCTGGGCCCCGCGCTCGCCGCGGTGGGGCAGGAGATGGTCAACCTGCCCGACATCAACAAGCAGTCGATCGCGGGGGCGATCGGCACCGGAACGCACGGCACCGGGCGCGGCATCCAGGCGATGCATGGATCGGTCGTCGCGATGCGGATCGCGACCCCGACGGGCGAGGTCATCGACTGCGATGCCGTCACCCGCCCGGAGGTGTTCAACGCCGCGCGCGTCGGCCTCGGCGCCTTCGGCGTCGTGACGCAGGTCACGCTCCAGAACCAGCCGCTCAACCGCATCCTCAAGCGCACCGAGGTGCGCCCTACCGAAGAGGTGCTGGAGGATTGGCCGGCGCTGCGCCAGCGGCACCGCAACGTCGAATTCTATGTCCTGCCCTTCACCGGCCATTCGGTGGTGATCTCCAACGACGTCACCGACAGGCCGGTCAAGCCGCGCGGTCCCGACGCCGACACCGAAACGCTGATGGGGCTGAAGCAGCTTCGCGACTGGTTCGAGTTCGCCCCGTCGCTGCGGCGCAAGCTGGCCGCCGAGGAACTGGCGAAGATCCCGCCCGAGGAGGTCGTCGACGAGGGGTGGAAACTGCTCTCCAACGAACGGCCGGTGCGGTTCAACGAGATCGAATATCATCTGCCGATCGAGGCGCAGGTCCCGGCGCTGCGCGAGGTGCTGAGTGCGATCGAGACACACCGCAAGGACGTCTTCTTCCCGATCGAGGTGCGCGTGATCGCCGCCGACGACGCGTGGCTCTCTCCCTTCTATGGCCGCGAGAGCGGGTCGATCGCGGTCCACGCCTATTATCGCGAGGAGCATGATTTCTTCTTCAGCATCGTCGAGCCGATCTTCCGTCGCCACGGCGGCCGCCCGCACTGGGGCAAGCTGCACAGCCTGAAGGCGCCCGACCTCGCGCTGCTCTATCCGCGCTGGAAGGAAGCGGGCGAGGTGCGCCGCGCGCTCGACCCCGAGGGGCGGATGCTCAACGACTATCTGAAGGGAATCTTCCTCGATGGCTGAGGCTGGACGGACGAGGCGCTGGACGCGCCGGGCGGCGATTGTCGGCGGCGGCGCAGTCGTGCTCGGCGGCGCGGCGGTGCTGGCGTCGCGCAAGGGCGACCATGGTGGCGCTCACGACCGCTATTTCCTCGCGCTGTCGGCGGCGCTGCGCAAGGCGGGGATCGCGCATCCGGTGCTGGTCGTCGACCAGCAGCGGCTCGACCGCAACATCGCCGCGGCGCGCGCGACGCTGAAACCCGCCGGACTGCCGCTGCGCGTCGTCGTCAAGTCGCTCCCCGCGACCGGCCTGATCGACCATGTCGCGCGCGGCCTCGCCACCAACCGCTTCATGGTCTTCAACGGCGCGATGCTCGACAGCATGGCGGGGCGCGCCGATGCCGACCTGCTGCTCGGCAAGCCGCTGCCCGCGATGGAATATGCCGAATTCGTCGACCGGGCGGGCGCGGAAGCGGCGGGCCGTGTCCAGTGGCTGATCGATACGCCCGCGCGGCTGCGGCAATATGCGGAGATCGCGGCGGCGCGCGGGGCGGGGCTGCGCGCCAATATGGAAATCGACGTCGGCCTGCATCGCGGCGGCTTCGCCGACGGCCGGACGCTGGCCGAGGCGGTCGAACTAGCGCGCACCTTCCCGCACGTCGCGGTCGGCGGCCTGATGGGCTATGACGCGCATGTGCCGAAGATGAGCGATCCCGACGCGGCCTACGCCGCCTCGCAAAAGCTCTATCGCACCGCGATCGGCGTGCTGCGCGATAAGCTGGGCGTCGATCCGGCGACGCTGACGCTCAACGGCGCGGGCAGCCCGACCTATGCGCGCCACGCGCAGGGCACGGTCGCGAACGAGGTGTCGGTGGGGTCGGCGTTCGTCAAGCCGGTCGATTTCGACCTCGCGTCGCTCGCGCGCCATGTTCCCGCCAGCTTCATCGCGACGCCGGTGATCAAGGCGGGTCGCATGGAACTGCCGGGCAACGAGTGGCTTACCGGCCCGCTGACCTTCATGGACCCGAATGCCGCGCGCGCCTTCTTCATCTATGGCGGCCACTGGCTCGCGACGCCGGTGTCGCCGCCGGGGTTGCAGTTCAGCGACCTGTACGGCCGGTCGAGCAATCAGGAGATGCTGACCGGGTCCACGCGGGTGGCGCTGAAGCCCGACGACCATGTCTTCTTCCGCCCGAACCAGAGCGAGGCGGTGTTCCTGCAATTCGGCGATATCGCGCTGTTCGACGGCGAGACGATCAGCGGCGTCTGGCCGACCTTTCCGGTCTCCGCCTGACGCTGCGGGCGGGGCTGCTTTGACTTAACCTGATATCGTCATTGCGAGCGAAGCGAAGCAATCCAGAGTGGCGTAAACCGCCCTGGATTGCTTCGCTTCGCTCGCAATGACGGTTATGGCAACGCCGGTCTGTCGCCGCCGCTTATTGCAGCCCCGCCGTCGCGAGCAGGATGCCGAGGCCGACGCTGGCCCCGTCGAGGCTCCTGGTCTTTTCGACGTCGATCCACTCGTCGAGCGAGTGCCCGCGTCCGGCTTCGCCCCCCGACCCGATGGTGATCGCCGGGATGCCCAGGCTCATCGGGATGTTGGAGTCGGTCGATGAAAAGCTCGCGCGCGGGGTCAACCCTTTCGCGCGGATGATCGCCTCCGCGGTGCGCGCGATCGGCGCGGTCAGGGGCGTCTGCCCGGCCGGCCGGTCGCCGATCAGCTTGATGTCGGTGGTGATCGGCCCTTCGCGGGTCGAGCGCGCGGCATTTTCGCCCTCGACGCTCTTGTCGACGATCGCGAGGAAGGCTTTCTCCACCTTGGCGAGTTCTTCGGGACTTTCCGACCGCATGTCGAAGTCCATATAGACCTCGTTCGGGATCGAATTCACCGAAGTGCCGCCGCCGGTGACGCTGGCGGAATAGGTGGTCTTGGGCGTCGCGGGCACCGGAATCCGATAGAGATCGAGGACCGTCTGGCTCATCGCCACCATCGGGTTGACGAGGCCGAAGGCACCGAAGCTGTGCCCGCCCGGCCCCTTGTAGGTGATGCGATAGCGTTTCGATCCGACGCCGCCGTTGACGAAGCGCGACGGATCGGTCCCGTCCATCGAGAAGAAGGATTCGATCCGGTCCTTGTACTTGCCCTTCGCCATCATGTAGCGGACGCCGCGCAGGTCGCCCGGCCCTTCCTCTCCGACATTGCCGACGAAGACGATGTCGCGGCGCACCTTGATGCCGCTTTCCTTCATCGCACGCGCATAGGCGAGCAGCACCGCCAGGCTGCGCGTGTCGTCGCCGATGCCGGGGGCGTGGAGGCGGGTGCCTTCGCGGCGAACCTTGATCGGCGTACCTTCCGGAAACACCGTGTCGAGATGCGCCGCGATCATCACCACGGGTCCGCCCGCGGGGCCGGTGCCGCGATAGACGCCCATGACATTGCCTTCTTCGTCGGTTTCGATGTCGGTCAGCCCCGCATCGCGCAGCATCTCGCGATAGGCGGCCGCGCGCGCCGCTTCCTTGAAGGGCGGCGCCGGAATCTCGGTCAGCGCGATGATCTCCGCGACCATGCGGTCGTGGTCGCGGTCGAGAATCCGGACCGCGGCGTCATAGGCCTTGTTCTTCAGAACCGCCTCGGGCTTCGGGGCGGGCGCCGCCATGGCCGCGCCGGCAGAAAGCATCAGCGCCGCCAGGGGCAGAAAGGCGATATGTCGCATGAAAAATCCTTTTGCTGAACAGGGTCCCGCATCCTCTGGATGCTTCGCCGCGCCCGATGTCAAGAGACGTCCGCCCGGGATGGCGATGCCGTTCGAAAAAGCAGCGCGTGATTTTGCTTGCCTCGTCGCCCCGTCCCGCTCGGCGTGACCTAGCCTGCCCGCACCTCGCGGAACGGAATGGTGCGGTCGATCTCGGGCTCCTTCGGCAGTCCGAGCACGCGCTCGCCGATGATGTTGCGCTGGATCTGGTCGGTGCCGCCGCCGATCGAGGTGAAATAGGCGTTGAGCGACAGGAAATTCGCATCCTCGGCGCGCGGGTGATCGGGGCCTTCGAGCAGGCTTTCGGGACCGAGCAATTCGGTGCGCAGGCGGCCTTCCTCGTGCAGGATGCGGCTCATCGCGAGCTTGCCGAGCGACATGATCGACGACGACGTGCCCTGCGCCAGCTCCGCCTTCGCGCGCTGGGTGTTGAGCTTGTTGAGCACGCGCCATGCGATCACCTGCGCGACGTCCTGCCGCACCACCGGATCGTCCAGCTTCCCGGCCTCGCGCGCCAGTTCGAGCATGGCATGATCGCCCTTCGCCCCGGCGGCGCCCGACCGCGCGCCGCGCGCCATGTCGCCCATCACCGACCGTTCATAGGCGAGCGCGGTCTGGAGCACGCCCCAGCCGCCGTTCAGCGGCCCCAGCAGATTTTCGTCGGGGACGAAGGCGTCGGTGATGAACACCTCGTTGAAATGCGATTCGTCGGTAATCTGGCGCAGCGGCCGCACCTCGACGCCGTCCTGCCGCATCGGCAGGAAGAAGAAGCTGATGCCGCGATGCTTGGGCACGTCCCAGTCGGTGCGGGCGATCAGCATGCCGTAATCGGCAATCATCGCGCCCGATGTCCAGATTTTCTGCCCCGTCACGCGCCAGCCGCCCTCGACCTTCTCGGCGCGCGTGCGGATCGCGGCGAGGTCGCTGCCCGCGCCCGGTTCCGAATAGAGCAGGCACATGCCGACTTCGCCCGCCAGCAGCTGCGGCACGATCACGCGCTTGAAGCTGTCGGTCGCGTGGGCAAGCGCGGTATTGGCCCACAGGTTGCTGCGGTCCTGTCCGGCGCCGGGGGCCCCGGCCGCGGCGAAGGCGCGCTCGACGATCTTCGCCTGCTCGGCCGACAGTTCGCGGCCGTACCAGTCGCGCGGCCAGCGCGGGACGGCCCAGCCCGCGTCGCGGACCTGCGCTAGCCATTCGGTGCGCGGGTCGCGCCCGAAACTTTCCTCGCGCGGCGGCGCGCCGCGCCAGTTGGCGGCGAGCCATGCTTCGACCTCGGCCTGCAAGTCCGCGTCGGTCATGCCGCCATCTCCCTCTGCATCGCGTCCAGCGCCGCGACATAGCGGTCGCGCCAGACGCGGCTGTCACCGAAAAGCTGCACGCCCGACCGCGCGCGGCGCAGATAAAGGTGCGCAGGATGGTCCCAGGTGAAAGCGATGCCGCCGTGCATCTGGATGCCGTCCTTCGCACAGCGCAGGAAGGCATCGGCGCAGGTGAAGGCGGCGAGCGCGACCGCCGCATCCTTGCCCACCGCGCCCTCCGCCACTTGCCGCGCCGCGTCGCGCGCCGCGCTCGTCGCGCTTTCGGCCTCCAGCAGCAGGTCGGCCGCCATATGCTTGATCGCCTGAAAGCTGCCGATCGCGCGGCCGAACTGGTGGCGCTCGCGGGCGTAATCGACGGTGATGTCGAAAATGCGCCGCGCCCCGCCGGTCTGTTCGCCCGCCAGCGCGACCAGCCCGATGTCGCGCGCGCGCCGGGCCGCGGCACCGTCGCCGATGCGCGTCGCGGCGCCGTCGAAGCGGACGTCGGCCATGCGGCGGGTGCGGTCGAAGGTGGGCAGTGGCGTGATCCCGGCGCTCGCCCGCTCGACGAGATGGACGCCCTCGTCGCTGGCGAGGAGGAAGATATCGGCGATACCGGCATCGGGAACGAAGCGCGCCGTGCCCTGTGCCCGGCCGCCCTCGATCCGCACGTTGCTGCCGCCCGTCCAGTCGAGCGCGCCGAGCAGCGCGACCGCCGCGATCGTCCGCCCCGCCGCCAGCGCTTCGGCCAGTTCGCCGTCGAGCAGCACCGATGCCATGGCGGTCGAGATCAGCGGCACGGGCGCGAGCGCCGCGCCCGCTTCCTCCATCACCAGTTCCAGTTCGACGGCGGAAAGCTGCGATCCGCCCGTACCGGCCGCGACCAGCAGCCCCGCGATGCCAAGCTCGGCAAGGCTGCGCCACAGCGCGGGGTCGTGGCCGCTGTCGCTCTCCATGATGCGGCGCACGTCGCTTTCGGTGCACTGGTCCGCGAACAGGCGGCGCACCGTGTCGCGCAGCGCGGCCCGCTCCTCCTGGTTCATCGTCGCGTCGGTCATCGGGCGGTCGCTCCTTCTGCGATGGCGCGGGCGGCGCCGTAGTCGGCCTTGCCGTTGGCCGCGCGCAGCGGCCGGTCGGCGACCAGCAGCCGTTTCGGCACCTTGTATCCGGCGAGCTGCGCACGGACATGGTCGCGCAGCGCTTCGGCGTCGAACGCGGCATCGGCGTGCAACGTCACGACGCCGACGATCGCCTGTCCCCATGTCGGATCGGGCACGCCGACGACCAGCGCGTCGCTGACGCTGTCGTGCCGTTTCAGCGCCTCCTCGACCTCTTCGGCGAAGACCTTCTCGCCGCCGGTGTTGATGCAGCCGCTGCCGCGGCCCAGGAAGGTCAGCGATCCGTCCGCCTCGACGCGCACCCAGTCGCCGGGGATGCAATAGCGCACGCCGTCGATGACGCGGAAGGTCGCGGCCGATTTCTCCGCGTCCCTGTAATAGCCGAGCGGGTTGGGCGGGCCGAGCGCGAGCCGCCCGACGCCCCCCGAGCCCGCGAGGACGGGGCGGTCGGTTTCGTCGAAGACGCGGCAGCGCTCGCCGAGCGTGAAGCTCGCGGTCTTCACCTCGCAGTCGCGCGTCATCACCGACGCGCCGAGACCCAGCGCTTCGGAGGAGGAGAGCACGTCGTTGAGCACCGCGTCCGGCATGTGCCGCAACAGCCCGCGCTTGATGTCCGCGCTCCACATCACGCCCGATGAGGTGACCGACAGCACGCTGCCGAGGTCGTGCGCCTGCGCGCCGCTCTCCAGCTCGGCGAGCAGCGGCCGGCCAAAGCTGTCGCCGACGATCACCAGCGCTTGCGGGCGATGCCGCTCGATCGCCTCGATCGCCTCGCGCGCGTCGAAGCTACGGTGCGTCAGCGTGACGATGCTGCCGCCCGCGACCATCGTCGCGATGGCGGGCAACAGGCCGGTGCCGTGCATCAGGGGGCAGGCCGGCAGGATGCGGGGGCCCGGCCCCAGCTCGCGGATCGACGCCGCAAGCTCGTCGGGGGTGTCGGGAACCGGTTGCAGCGCGCGCGCCGCGCTCACCAATATCTCGCGCAGCTCGCCATGTTCCCACATCACGCCCTTCGGCATGCCGGTCGTGCCGCCGGTATAGATGAAGAGGATGTCGTTCGGCGATCGCTCGATGTCCAGCGGCGCGCCGTCTCCGCTTTGCGTCAGGACTGCGAAATCCTCTGCAAAGCCGGGTGCTGGGGCGCCGTCCGTCACCTCGATCCAGCGCGTCACCAGCGGCAGGTCGGCGCGGATCGCCTCGACATGGTCGCGGAACTCCGCGGCATAGACGACCGCGCGCGCGTCGCTGTCGTTCAGCAGGTAGCGAAGCTCGGCGTCGGTATAGCGATAGTTGACGTTGACCGCCGCCAGCCGCGCCTTGAAGGCGGCGGCCAGGCCGAGGATATATTCGGGCCCGTTCCGCAGGTAGATGGCAAGCGAATCGCCGGCCTTCAGCCCGCCCTCGCGCAGGCTGCGCGCCAGATTGTTGGAGAGGCGGCCGGCTTCGCCCCAGTCGATCCGCCGGTCGCCGTGCAGGCACAGCGGCGCGTCGGGGGGCAGGTTGCGCTCGACGATGTCAAGCATGTCGCCGAAATTGAACACCGCGCTCTCCCCTGTGGATGTGCTGATCCTAATCGGCGAGCAGGCTGTTCATCCGCTCGACGGCTTCGAGATACTCTTCCTTGAAATCCTGCACCACCGCGCCGGCGCCGCGCACCGAGTCGACGAGCCCGACGCCCTGTCCGACGAAATAGGTCACCATGTCGCGCGCCTTGCCGTTGCCCGCCTCGGCCGCGCGGTCGGCGGCGCGCAGCGACTTTTCGCTGATCAGGCTCATCAGCGGCATCGGCAGCGCGCCGGGGCTGTCCGGGCTCTTCTCCCAATTCTCGGTCCACGTCGACTTCAGCTGGCGCGCGGGCTTGCCCGTGCGGCTGCGCACGCGCACCGCGTCGCGGCTGCTGGCGGCGATCATCTTCTCGCGGAACACCGGAGAGGTCTCGCTTTCGGGCGTCGCGAGCCACACCGATCCGGTCCAGGCGCCCGCCGCGCCCATCGCCATGCAGGCGGCCATCTGCTGCCCCGTCATGATGCCCCCCGCGGCGAGCACCGGCACCTCGCGGATCGGCCGGATCGCCTTGATGACCTCGGGCACCAGGACGAGCGTGCTGACCTCGCCGCAATGGCCCCCGGCCTCGGTCCCCTGCGCGACGATGATGTCGACGCCGGCCTCGACCTGCCGGATCGCATGTTCGCGCGCGCCGACCAGCGCCGCCACGGGAACGCCGTGCTGCTTGCCCATCGCGATCATCTCCGGCGGTGGCACGCCGAGCGCGTTGGCGATCAGCCGGATCGGATGCTCGAAGGCGGCCTCCAGCGTCCGCAGCGCCGTTTCGGGATCAAAGGGCTGGGCGCGGTTCCGGCTGACCGGCTCGGCGGGCGGCGGCACGTCGGCATCGGCGAGCAGGCGTTCGGCAAAGTGGCGATGCGCTTCGGGAATCCGCGCCTCGAGCGCGGCGGCGGTCACGCTGCCTTCGCCCCGCGTCGCCATATTCTCCGGCACCAGCACGTCGATGCCATAAGGCTTGCCGTCGACATGATCGTCGATCCACTTGAGCTCTTCGCGCACCGTTTCGGGGGTATGCGCGGTCGCGCCGAAGACGCCGAAACCGCCCGCGCGGCTCACCGCCGCGACGACGTCGCGGCAATGGCTGAACGCCAGCAGCGGAAACTCGATGCCGAGCATGTCGCAAAGCTGTGAGGTCATCGCTCTCTCCACCCTTGTAATTGGTTCGTCAAACGAACTAACTTTGCAAGGGAGGACTGTCAATCCCGCAGGGTGGGCGTCCGGTTGCTGTCGATGATATGGGCGAGCTCCTCGATCCGGTCGAGCAGGCCTTCGGGCTCGTCGATCGCCAGATAGGCGGAAAGGTCGCGGGCGAGCGCGCGCTCGAAGGCGGCATATTCCGCCAGCCCGGCATCGGTGAGGCGCAGCATTTCCGCGCGGCCGTCGTCGGGGTCGGTATAGCGTTCGATCATGCCGCGCTTCGCGAGCCCGGTGACCAGCGCGGAGGCGGCGGGCCGGCCGATGCCGGACATGGAGGCGAGGACGCTGGCGCGGCGCGGCTCGCGCTTCAGCGTCAGCAGGAAGCGATATTGGGCGATGGTCAGCTCCGCCCCCTGGGCAAAGCGCTCCAGCAGCCGGTGCAAAACCACGACCACCCGCGTCAGCAGGATCCATCGTCGATCCGTGTCCAATAGTCTTCTCGCAATCCCTCGAAAGCCGGCCCCCGGTTAGGGACAGTCGGCCACTCGCGTCAACCGGCCCGGCGCATCATCAGCATCGGGCCATAGACCCAGGTGAAGAGGCCGAAGGCGCCGCTCCACAGCAGCGCGGAGAGCATCAGCAGATCGGCGTACAGGTCGGCCGCAAGGGGCGCGGCGACGCGCACCAGCGCGGCCGCGTGGACAAGCAGCAGCGCGGCCGCCGCCGCTGCGCCGCCGCTGCGGGCGCGCCCCGTGTGGCTGAGCGTGGTGCGCGCCATCATCGCCAGCGTCATCGCGCCGATCGCGCCGGCGGTCAGCGCGTGGATCGCGCTGGTTACGGGAACATGCTGCGGAAAGCCGATCGCGGCGCCCAGCAGGACGAAGCCGACCGCGAGCCACAGATAGGCGAGATGAAGCCCCCAGACCAGCGGCTCGCGCCACGTTTCCCAGCCGCGCCACCGCGCGAGGCGCAATCCCGTGCCGATGCCGGCGGCGGCGAGGAGTAGGCCCGTCATCGGCGCGTCGGGAAGCGCCAGCCATGCCAGCAGGGCGCCTGCGGTCAGCCATGTCGCTGCCCGGTCGAGGCGGCCGTGCGGCGCGGGTTCGCGCGGCGCCTTGCGCTGGGCCAGCCAGTTGCGCGTGAAGCTGGGTACCAGCCGCCCGCCCATCACGGCGATCAGCAGCGCGATCATGCCCAGCGCCAGCCGCTCCGCCACCGGCCCCGCCCCGGGCCATGCGAAGCGGAGGTGGAAGGCGATATTGGCAAGCGCGAGCGCGGTCACGACAAGGCACGGCACCAACCCCTTGCCGTTGCGCGCGGCGATCTGCTCGCGCCACAGCGCCGCCGCGAAGACCGGCAGGAAGGCGGCGTCGATCGTCATCGTCACGCCGTTCCCGGGCTCCGCCAGCAGCATCGCCGCGCGCCCGGCGAGCCACAGCGCGGCGAGCGCCGCGACCGGCGCCCCCGCGACCGGATAGCGTCCGGTCCAGTTCGGCCCGGCGATGATCATGTAGCCGGCGATCACCGCGGCGGTATAGCCGAACAGCATCTCGTGGACGTGCCAGTCGCGTGTGACCGCGCCCGCCAGCGGACCGCCCCCCGACAGCACGGCGATCCACAGGGGCACCGCAAGCGCGGCAAAGACCCCGGCGAGCAGGAAAAAGGGGCGGAAGCCGAAGCTGAACAGCGCCGGGCCGCGATAGGCGCGGATGATCTGCGCGGTCGTCCGCATCGTCTCGCGCGCGCGGCTCTGTCCCATGTCGCCCCCTTGCCGTTCCGGATGAAGGATAGCTTTTTCCGGCGCGAAGGGAAACGCGCATGGGTGAACTTATGCGTGAGCGATGCTTGCTCCGGTTCCTGATCCATCGGTGCTTGAAACCAGGCTCCGGTCTTCCAGCCGATAAGAAGCCGTCACGCCCCTTGAGCTGGTTTTTCAGCCGGCGGCATTTGGAGCGAGGGTTCCGAGAGGCGGCCTCATTCTGATCCGATAGTCAGATCGATCCATTTTATCGTTCCCGGACGCGTCGTCATTCGGGACGATGCATGAGAAGAGAATGGCGAAGAACAGCCGATAAAAAGTATGGTCTTCTTTGGGCCGCCAATGGCGACGGAATAGGCGGTGCATCCGGCCGGCAAGGAAATCCGCTGAATGGCGCCACGGTTCCGGATGCAACGGATGGCGCTTCCCGAAGAAGCTCCAGCGACCCAGAGCGCTCCTGTTTCCTCGATCGCGATCCCGTCCGGCGTCTCGCCGTCCATCGCTGCCCAGGTTCGCCTCGACCGAAGGTCGCCATCGGCAGCGATGTCGAATGCCGTCAGCTTCCCCGCGACGCTTTCTGCGACAATCAGCGATCGGTCGCTGTAGATCGCCATGCCGTTCGGGAAAGCCAGGCCGTCCGCCGCTACAAAGGCGGATCCATCGGGCCGGACGGCACAGATATTGCCGGGCCTGAAGCGTTCACCCGCCCATATGTCGTACCCCATCGAGCCCACATAGGCGCGGCCCTGGGCGTCGACGATCATGTCGTTGGCATGCGCGAGGGCCAGCCCGGTCAGGTCGGCATGCAAAACGGGCCGTCCCTTGACGACGGCCAGGATTTGCTGCCGTCGCATCGACACGACGAGCAAGGTTTTGTCGGGCAGCCAGCCCAGCCCCGATGGATTGTCGTCGAGTTCCAGCTCGATTCTCATTTTTCCTTCGAGATCGACCGAACACACGCGCTTGGCTTCGATGTCGGAAAACCACAGCCGGTCATCATGCCAGCGCAGTCCCTCGGGAAGGACCAGGCCGGCCGCGAGCTCGTTCAGCCGCGCAGTATCTTCTTGTCCCATCCGCGCTGCCTGTAGAGACGATCGAAATTGGGTTGTCCGGTCTGCGCCGTCACGCCGCCATCGATCGTCAGCGTCGTTCCGGTGATGTAGGAGGCGTCGCTCGATGCCAGAAAGGCTATGCCGGCCGCCATTTCGTCGGCGGTTCCGACACGGCCCATCGGAACAAGCCGCTCATAATCCTCCATGATCGCGGCATCGCGAAGGTGCGATTTCAGCATGGCGGTTCCGACACCCCCGGGACAGATGCAATTGACCCTTATGCCTTCGCCGGCGTGATCGACCGCCATGTTGCGCGTCAGATTGACGACGCCTGCCTTGGCGACATTATAGGCGGCGAGCCCCGGGTCGGCGAACAGTCCGGAAATCGAAGCCGTGTTGACGATGCAGCCCCCTGCGGTGCGCAGATAGGGCAGGGCCGCCCGACTGCCGAAGAAGACGGCATCGAGGTCGACCGCCATCGTCCGGCGCCACTGTTCGGCGGTGATCTCGTCGACATGGCCGAAGCATCCGATACCCGCATTGTTGACCAGCACGTCGAGGCGGCCGAGCGATTGCGCCGCATCGTCGATGAAGCTGCTGATCGCGTCGATGTCGGAGACATCCACCGCGCGCAGGGTCCTGGCGGATTCGGCAATGCCGGTGCGCGTCACCATCTGCGCGAGCGCATCCTCGCTGAGGTCGCAGAGCGCGAGGATCGCACCTTCGGCGGCGAAGCGACGCGCCGTCGCTTCGCCGATCCCCGATGCCGCGCCGGTGATGGCGACGACCATGCCCTCGAAACGTCGCACGGCCTTCACCGACCGATCAGGGTGCGGAGCGCCGTCGCGATGCCATCTCCGGTCAGGCCGTAATGGCGGTAGAGATGGGTCGGGGGCGCGACGAGGGCATATTCGTCCGGCAGCGCGTGCCGGGCGAAGCGCACGGCAATGCCGCCTTCGGCCAGTATTTCGGCGACCGCGCCGCCCAGCCCGCCGTGCGGATTATGTTCCTCGACGGTCAGGATCGCTCCGGTCTCCCGCGCTGCGGCGCGGATCGCATCGGCGTCGATCGGCTTGATATAGGCGGCGTCGAGGACGCGAACCGAAAGCCGGGGCGCCGTATCGGCGAGAATGTCGGCGGCGTCGAGCGCGGCCTTCACCCCGATCCCCGTCGCGATGATCGTCGCATCCCGTCCATCACGCAATGTCCTGAAGCGGCCGTGGGTGAAGTCGGGCACGTCGTCGTAGACGGGCTTTTCCGCGCCGCGACCGATGCGGATATAGACCGGGCCGTCGATATCGATCGTGCTGCGGATCAACCCGCGGATCGCGTTTCCGTCGCACGCCGAGACCACTGTCATATGTCCCATGGCGCGGGTTATGGCGATGTCCTCCACCGCATGGTGCGACGTGCCGTAAAAGCCCATCGAGATGCCCGCATGGTGCGAAAGGATGCGGACTTTCTGACGGGTGTAGGCCAGGTCGGTCCGGACCTGCTCGGCACACAGAAGCGAGGCAAAGGAGGCGAAGGTCGAAACATAGGCGATATGACCCGACGCGGCGAGCCCCGCGGCGATCGACATCATATTCTGTTCGGCGATACCGGTATTGATGAAGCGGTCCGGAAAACGGCGCTGAAAGGAATCGAGGCCGTTCGACGACGCCAGGTCGGCCGTGAGCACGACAAGTTCGGGCCGCCTTTCCGCCAGTTCTTCGAGTTCGGCGCTCATCGTCAGCGCCGTCAGTTTCGGCATCGATGTCTGGATATTCCAGCTTGCCGGGTCGAGCGGCTTTTCGAGTTCGGCGATGGTCATGCGTCGAGCCTTTCCTGAATTTCGGCGACCGCCACCGCCTTGTCGGCGGGCCCCAGAAATCCGAGATGCCAATAGGGGGTGGTTTCCATGAACCCGACGCCCTTGCCCTTCTTGGTGCGGGCGACGATCATGTGCGGCCGGTCGCTTTGCTGGGCGCGGTCGAAGGCCGCGAGGACGGCCTGCATGTCGTGCCCGTCGATCTCGTTCGTCGACCAGCCGAAGCTCTCGAACTTCGCCGCGATCGGTTCGATGTTCATCACATCTTCCGTGTTGCCGTCGAGCCCCATGCCGTTCGCATCGACGATCCCGATCAGGTTCGACAGGCCGTAGTGCCCGGCAGCCATCGCAGCCTCCCAGACCTGACCCTCCGCCAGTTCGCCGTCGCCGATCATGACCCAGGTCAGGAAATCGCGCTGCTGCAGTCGCGCGGCCAGCGCCATGCCGACGCCGACGGACAGATTGTGACCGATCGACCCCGAGGAAAAATCGCAGCCCGGAACCTTGTTCATGTCGGGATGATCGCCGAGCGGCGAGCCGAGGCGGGTATAGGTGTCGAGCCAGTCCTCGGGAAAATAGCCCAGTTCGGCAAGGATCGGATATTGGCCGATCGCGGCATGGCCCTTGCCCAGCAGGAAGCGATCGCGATCCGGCCACCGCGGATCGGCCGGCTTGAGGCGCAGCGTGTGATAATAGAGCGCTGCGAACATTTCCGCGCAGGAAAAGACGCTCGAATAATGGCCGCTTTTGGCGATCTCGACGAGCCGGATCGTTTCCAGGCGAATCCAGTCGGCCTTTTTTTCGAGCATGCGGGGGTCCGCTGCCCGGTTACGGGGCAGGATGGCGTTGTCCATGATGAAATCCTTGGCTGGCGAAAGATCAGTCGGAGAATGCACCGGGCATCATGCCCACCGACTGGCCGCCATCGACGACGATCATCGCGCCGCTGGTGTAGGTGGCGATATCGCTGGCGAGGTAGAGCGCGGCGCCGACGATCTCGGGCGGATCGCCCGCGCGGCCGAGCGGGATCGACTTTTTCGCGTGGCGGGTAAAGGCTTCGGAACGCGACCAGGCCTTGCTCACGTCGGTGTGAAACGGACCGGGCGCGATGGCGTTGACGCGCACTGTGGGGCCATATTCCTGCGCGAAGGTGGTCGTGAAGATATTCACGCCCGATTTTGCGGCATCATAAGGTGCGGCGCCGAACTCGGGACGCAGCGAACCGGTCGACGAGATGTTGATGATGCACCCCCCGCCGCGCCTGACCATGTCCGCCCCGAACAGGCTGCAAAGTCGAAAGGGCCCTTTCATGTTGACCGATATGATCTTGTCGAACAGCTCTTCGCTCGTCTCGACCGAGGAGGGCGCGATCGGCGACATGCCGGCGTTGTTGATCAATATGTCGGCCCCGCCCCATTCGCGCTTCACCTCTTCGAACAGGCGGTCGCAGTCTTCCCAGCGTCCGGCATGCATCTGGTGAGCCGAGGCTTTTCCTCCGCGATCCCTGATCGATCGGGCGACCTCTTCGCAGGCGTCGAGCTTGCGGCTCGCGATCGCCACCGTCGCGCCCGCCTTGGCGAATCCCTCTACCATCGCGAGGCCGAGCCCGCGACTGCCGCCCGTCACGACGACCACCTTGCCGGTGAAATCAAATGTAGCGTTCATGTCCGAAAGTCACTCCCGTTTCGCATGTCGGAAAAAGGCAATCGCCTTGCGCGGAGGGCCGGTCAGGCCGTCTGGTAGCGGATCGGCAATGATTTCAGGCCGCCCACGAAAATGGCTTTGGTATATTTGGGGGGGGCGGCGGGCTCGATCGCGTCGAGATTCGCAAGCAGTTCTTCGAGCAGAATGCGGATTTCCAGCTTTGCCAGATGCTGGCCGAGGCAGACGTGGGCACCATAGCCGAAGGCGACATGCTTGTTCGGCGACCGGCCGGGCTGGAACTGCTGCGGATTTTCGAAAATCTCCTCGTCCCGATTGCCCGAAGGATAGCAGAGCATCAGCCAGTCGCCCTTGCGGATCAGCTGTCCGCGCAATTCATAATCCTCGGTGGCGCTGCGCATGAAATGGCGGACCGGCGTCGTCCATCGCAACGCTTCGTCGATCAGCGCCGGAATGCGCGACGGATCTTCCTTGAGTTCGCGGAACAGCTCGGGCGACCGCGACAGGGCCCAGAGCGCCGTGGCCGAAGTCGACGAGGTGGTGTCGTGGCCGGCCGTCGCCACCGTGACGTAATAGCTCAGGGCCTCGATCTCGGGGACCGGCTGTCCATCGATCTGCGCATTGGCGATGATCGACAGGACGTCGTCGCGCGGATTGACTTTGCGATCCTCGTGGAAGGGGCGAAGGAAGGCATTGAAATCCCGGAAGACATTGTCCGATCCGAGGGAGAAGGTATCGTCGCCTTCGCGCCCCAGTTCCTCATCGGCGACCGAGAAGACCTCCTGCGTGAGACGAAGCACGCGGGAATAATGCTCGTCCGGGATGCCGAGGATGTTCATGATCACCTCGAGCGGATAATGCACGGCGATGTCGGAGACGAAATCGCATGTCCCGCCGGCGGCCCGCATGCGTTCGACGGTCTTTTTCGCGATGGCGCGAATCTCTTCTTCGCGCTTCCTGACGCTGCCCGGCTGGAACCATGCCTGGGTGAGCATTCGATACCGGCCGTGTTCGGGCGGGTCCATATAGACGATGCTACGGTGGACCTTCTCGGCGTCTTCGCCGCCTCCCGCGAGCTTTTGATACTCCTCTTCGGGCATCAGAACGGCGGACAGGTCGCCGCTGTGAAAAAGGCTGTTCTGCCGGCTGATCTCCATGATGTCCTGATATTTGGAGACGACCCAGAAGGGACGAAAACCAGGGACGTCCGCAATGGCGAGCGGATATTGCGCGCGGATCGTCGCCAGCAGCTCGTGCAAGCCCGCCTCGTCCGCCCAGACAGCGGGGTCGGTCAACCGGCTCGCCATGTCTGCCGGCAATTGCGGCGCATTGCCTTGCTCTTGGGGCTGCGTGACCAGATTTTGCGCCGACATCTCCCAACTCCTTTTCCTGTCGTGACGATTGGCGCCGCCTCGTTCCGTCATGGCGAATCTCTTTTGCGGCGCCGCCTATCCTTTACACCTTACACGTGTAAGTAACAATAGGCTATGCGAAGTTTCCGCAGATTTTAAGCGAGGTTTCCGGATTGCTATCCGGCGACGTCGGCCTGCAGCCCGGCGCGCACGAAATTCAGGACATGTTCGGTGTAGCGCTGGCGCATTTCGTCGCTCACTTCGGAGGCGTGAAGGCCCAGGCGATGCACATAGGAAGCCGTGAACATATAGTCGCAAGCGCCCGTGAGCGTGAAATAGCTGAATGTCGGGTCGACGTCGCGAAACTCGCCGGATTCGACGCCTTGCTGGATGATCGCGCGCTGGGCGATCAGGAGTGGTTCGACGCTGCTGGTGTAGACGTGTTTCGCGATCTCTTCGTCGGTCCCGTTGATCAGATAGGCGACCAGCTCGTTCATATAGGGATAGCGGTAATGGGTGTTGATCAGGCCGCTCAGATGCCGCTTGAGCTTTTCCCATGGCGTAATCGGCGCGTCGATCAGCGCCCGCAGGTTACGGATGGGCAGGTTCACGATGCGGTCCAGCAGCGCGACGAGCATGCCGTTCTTGCTCTTGAAATAATAGCGCACGAGTCCCGTATTGAGGCCGGAGCGTTCGGAGATGTCGGCGATCGCCACATCGAGCCCGCGGCGTTCGATCATCAGCGAATGCAGCGCGTCGAGCAGGGCTTCGGGCGAGCTTTGCGCCCCTTTTGCGCGCGTGGCGCGCGTCGTTTTCTTCATTGCCAGATCGGCCATCCCGTCAAAATCCCCATGCTTTGCCCGTGCAAGTGAGCTTGCTCCATCCTGTCTGGCATTTTGCCTAACTCGACTCAAGTTGTCTTGACAATCATTTTTACATACACAAGTAAGTTATTAATGTCGAACCCGAGTCGGGATATCGATGCGATAAGGCAAATGGGAGGGTTGGGAGATGAACACGCGTTTTTCGGGATGGTCCAGGGCCGCCGCCGTATCGTTGGTCGCCATTGCGGCGATGTCAGCCGGGGGTGCCGCCCACGCGCAGGACGCGGCAGCGCAGAAGGAGAGCGCGTCGGGCGGTGCGCCGGGCGTCGGCGAAATCATCGTGACGGCGCAGCGCCGCGAGGAGTCGGTCAACAAGGTCCCCATCTCGATCACGGCGCTGTCGGGTGATCAGTTGCGCGACATGAATATCCGCGATGTCGCGGACCTGACGCGCGTGGTCCCCGGTTTCACCGAGGCCAAGTCGGCGGGCGGCACGCCGATCTATACGATCCGCGGCATCGGCTTCAACACCGACTCCATGTCGGCGACATCGCCGGTCGGCATCTATGTCGACGAGGTTGCCTACGCCTATCCGTACATGAGCACCAATATCCTCTTCGACATGGAGCGGGTCGAGGTTCTGAAGGGGCCGCAGGGGACGCTCTATGGCCGCAACACGACGGGCGGGCTCGTCAATTTTGTGCCGGCGAAGCCGAGCGACACGTTCGAAGCGGGCGTGGCGGTCGAGGCGGGCAATTTCCTGGCCTATGACGCGACCGCCTATGTCACCGGGCCGCTTGCCGAGGGGCTGAGCGCGCGCTTGGCGCTTCGCGTTAATGGCCGGGCCGATGAATGGCAGCGCAGCGTCACCCGCGACGATGAACTCGGCAAGGCCGCGCAGCAGGCGGGGCGAGCGATTCTGGCGTGGGACGGGGGTGGCGTGAAGCTCACGCTGACCGGCAGCTTCTGGCGCGACCGATCGGATACGCAGGCCCCACAGGCGATCGCCTATGACCCGCAGCAGCCCGCGTTCGGCAACCCGCTGGGGTCGGCGTCCGTGATCACGGGCAAGTCGAACCGCGATGCCGACTGGACGCCGCTCGACTATCCCGGCCCGTTTGCCAACGGATATGAGCGCCCGCCTTACCGCGTCAGCGCGAATTTCCAGGCCTTGTCGGGCCGCGCCGAATTCGATCTCGACGACAATCACCAGTTCATCTCTTTGACCGGCTTCAACCATGTCGATCGCGAGCAGATGACCGACAAGGGCGGCACCCAGCTCGAAACGGCCGGCCGCTATGCCATCGGCAAGATCAATTCCTTCTCGCAGGAGTTCCGGATAACCGGACAGGACGGCCCCGCGACCTGGCTCGTCGGCGCCTATTATGGCGTGGACAAGGTCCAGGACGAGCTGGTCGGGTTCGACACCGACATGTCGATCATCGGCTTGCTGCGCTCCGTGGCCGCCAGCGTGCCCAGCAGCTATACGCCCGACGAGATCGCGGGCGGTTTCCGTGCCTATCGGGCGCTCATCGCGATCCGCGACAAGACCTTCGGCGTCTTCGGCAATGTCGATCTGGAACTGAGCGACCAGTTCAAGCTGATCGTCGGCGCGCGCTACACGAAGGAAAAGCAGCGGTTCGAAGGATGCTCGGCCGATTTCATGGGCAATACGGCGCCCATCTGGAACACCGCGCTTGCAGCGATCACGGGGACCAATGTCAATCTGCAGCCGGACCAATGCCTGACCTACAAGGATGATTTCAGCGGATCGTCGGGACTGGTCACCATTCCGCTGAACGAGGATAATTTCTCCTTCAAGGGCACGCTCAACTGGACGCCGCAGCCGGGCACTCTGTTCTACGCGTCTTTCTCGCGCGGCTACAAGGCGGGGGCGTTCCCGTTCAGCTCCGCCAATGTCGAGCAGCAACTGCTTCCCGCGAAGCAGGAAGAGGTGCTCGCCTATGAAGTCGGCACCAAGCTTTCGCTCGCCGATCGCAAGCTGCAGCTCAACATGGCCGGCTATTATTACGACTATCGCGACAAGCAGCTTTCGGCGCGTGTCTTCGACCCGGTGTTCGGGACCTTGCAGCGGCTGGTCAATATCCCGAAATCGGTCGTCTATGGCTTCGAAGCCGATCTGACCGGGCGGGTGGCCGAAGGACTGACCTTCCGCCTCTCTGGCAATTATCTGCATACCGAGGTCAAGGATTTCACGGCCTTCACGCTGGCCGGAACACCCGCCAATTTCGACGGCGAAGCCTTCCAGCTCTCGCCCAAATGGATGGGTACGGCCTCGGTCGACTATGAGACGCCCGTATCCGATGCGCTGGGCGCGGGCTTCTCGGTCGGCGTGAACTATCAGTCGGGTTCGAAGGGGCAACTCGAATCGAATCCGTTGCTCGCGATCAACGCGCGCGCGCTCGTCGATGCGTCGATTTTCCTCTTCGGCAACGACAGCGACTGGAAGGTGTCGCTGTGGGGCAAGAATCTGCTCGACAAATATTATTGGACCAACACCGACAGCGAACAGGACAGCTATATCCGCTTCACCGGAATGCCGCGCACCTTCGGCATTTCCTTCTCGACAAAATTCCGGTGACCGGCCCAGATCGAGGCAGGTGCCGCAATCATGAAGAGGTATGACCGATGAAGTGCAAGGCTGCGATCGCGCGTGAGGATGTTGCCGAATTCGGCTGGAGCGAGGTCGAACTGGACGAACCGCGCGCCGACGAGATTCTCGTCCGCATTGCGGGCGTCGGCCTGTGCCACACCGACCTCATCGCCCGCGACCAGTTCATCCCGGTCGGATCGCCAGCGGTGCTGGGGCACGAGGGCGCGGGCGAAGTGGTCAAGGTCGGGTCCGCCGTGACGAAAGTGGGGCCCGGCGACCGCGTTGCCCTCAGCTTCCGTTCGTGCGGGGCGTGCCGCAGTTGCGCCGATCACATGCCGAGTTATTGCCAGCATTTCGGCGGTCTCAACATGAGCGGCGCGCGTCCCGACGGCAGCAAGGCGGTGCGGCTCGACGGTCAGCCGATCTCGTCCAACTTCTTCGGCCAATCCTCCTTTGCCGAATATGCGCTCGCCTATGAAAGCAATGTCGTGCGTATCGACGACGACGAGGTTCCGCTTGAACTGCTGGGGCCGCTCGGCTGCGGTATCCAGACCGGGGCGGGGGGCGTGATGCGTTCGCTTGCCTGCCCCGCGGGCTCGTCGCTGCTCGTCGTCGGCGGGGGATCGGTGGGGCTGGCGGCGGTGATGGGTGGCGCGGTGCAGCGGTGCGGCACGATCATCGTGGTCGAGCCGCATGCCGCGCGCCGCGATCTCGCGCTCGAACTCGGCGCGACGCATGCGATCGATCCGATCGGCAACGACGTGGCGGCTGCGGTGCGGGATATCCTTCCCGATGGGGTCGATTATGCCTTCGATACCACCGGCCGGCCGGACTCGTTCGCCGCCGTGCTGGCATCGCTCGCCGTGCGCGGTCATTTCGGCATGGTCTCGGCGCAGGCGGCGGACACGACGATCACACTGGACGTCAACAGCTTTATCCTGGCGGGCCATCATGTCCAGGGTATCATCGAAGGCGACAGCGATCCCGACGTCTTCATTCCCGAACTGATCGCGCACTACAAGGCCGGGCGCTTTCCATACGACCGGCTGGTGACGACCTATCCGCTGGCGGACATCAACCGCGCGATCGAAGACCAGCATGCGGGGCGCTGCATCAAGGCGGTCCTCATTCCCGATCACGGCAAGGGGGAAGCCAATGACTGAACCGGGCGCTTTCGCCATGACCATCGGCGGCCGTCCGGTTGCCGGCACCGCATGGTTCGATGTCCTCAATCCCGCGACCGAGGAGGTCGTCGGCCGCGCACCCGATTGCAGCCGCGCTCAACTCGACGAAGCGGTCGAGGCGGCGCGGGGGGCGTTTCCGGCTTGGCGGGCGACGCCGCTTGCCGAACGGCAGCGGCTGGTGGCGAGGATCGGCGAGGTGATCCGCGAGCTGGCGGGCGACCTGAAATACCTCCTCACGGCCGAACAGGGCAAGCCGCACGCGGCCGCAGAGGCCGATCTGCTCGACGGCGCGCGTTGGTGCGAAGCGGTGTCGACGCTGTCGCCGCCGTTGATCGTCAACGAGGATGACGCGGAACGACGGTCCGAAACGCATTTCGTGCCGATCGGCGTAGTCGGCGGAATCGCGCCGTGGAACTTCCCGATCGCGCTGGCGATGTGGAAGGTCGCACCGGCACTGGTCGCCGGGAACACGATGGTGCTGAAACCGTCGCCCTTCACGCCGCTGACGACGCTTCGCATCGGTGAGGCGTTGCAGGCGGTACTGCCGCCGGGCGTGCTCAACATCGTGACGGGGCAGGACGAACTGGGCCCGTGGATGACCGCGCATCCGGGTATCGACAAGATCAGCTTTACGGGCTCGACCCAGACAGGCCGCAAGGTGATGGCGTCGGCGGCCGCCACGCTGAAACGTGTGACGCTTGAGCTTGGCGGCAACGATGCCGCGATCGTCCTGCCCGATGTCGATGTCCGCGACACCGCCGAGAAGCTGTTCTGGGCGGCTTTCTTCAACGCCGGGCAAATCTGCATCGCGACCAAGCGCGTCTATATCCATGCGGATATCTATGACGAACTGCTCGACGCCTTGACCGCCTATGCCGCGACGGTGAAGGTCGGGAACGGCGCGCATCAGGGCGTCGACCTCGGGCCGATCCAGAACCGGCTGCAATATCGGCGGGTCGTCGATCTGATAGAAGACGCCCGGCAGCAAGGCTATGCGCTGCGCACGGCGGGCGAAGTGCCGGACGGGCCCGGCTACTTCGTTCCGATCACCTTCGTCGACAATCCGCCGGATGACGCCCGGATCGTCGCGGAAGAGCAGTTCGGTCCCGTTCTGCCGCTGATGAAATTCGACTCGGTCGACGAAGCCGTCGCGCGTGCCAATGCGTCGGACTATGGTCTGGCGGGATCGGTCTGGTCGAAGGACGAGCAAGCCGCGCTCGCCATTGCAGGGCGGCTAGAGACCGGGACGGTCTGGATCAACGAGGTGCTCCATGTGACGCCTTTCGCTTCCTTCGGCGGACATAAGCAGTCGGGCATGGGGGTCGAAAATGGCATCGACGGCATGCTTGAATATACCAATCCGCAGACGATCGTCCTGCGCAAGGCCGGCGGGCGCGGAGCGTGAGCGACGATATCCGTTATGAGGTGAAGGGCAGGGTGGCGATCGTCCGCCTGAACCGGCCCGACAAGCTGAATGCCTTCACCTATGACATGCTGGCGGCCTTTCGGGATCGGATCGACGAGGCGGTACGGGACAGTGCGATTACCGCGATCGTCGTCACCGGAACGGGGCGTGCTTTCTGCGCCGGAATCGACGTGAGCCTCCTCGAACAGAGCGTGACCGAGGGGCGTGAGAGCGAGGGCCGCGATCATATCCGCGATGGCGACCTTCCGGCGCTGTTCAGTTTCCTGCTGCGCGTTCCCAAGCCGGTAATCGCAGCGGTCAACGGAGTGGCAGCCGGTGGCGGTTTCGTGCTCGCCATGATGTGCGACATGCGCGTCGTCGCCGACGATGCCTATCTGGCGACGATCTTTTCGCGGCGCGGCCTGATCGCCGAACATGCGATGAGCTGGATATTGCCTCGCCAGATCGGCACCAGCCGCGCGCTCGACCTGCTGTGGAGCTCGCGCAAGGTGGGCGCTCGCGAAGCGCTGGCGATCGGGCTCGCCGATCGTATCTCCAACCCCGAAGCGCTGCTCGACGATGTTGCGGCTTATGTGGAGGAACTCGCCGCCAGCGTATCTCCGCGCGCGATGGCGGTCATCAAGCGGCAGGTCTATGCCCATTGGTCGGCCGCCCTGCGCGAGGCCTCGATCGAGTGCGAATGGCAGATGAACGAAGCACTCGCCCATTCCGACGCCGAAGAGGGCGCGCGCAGTTTCGTCGAACGCCGCGAGCCGCGTTTCGGGTCGCTGGAGGTGCGGTTGCCATGAGCGATTATCGCACGATCCTCTTCGATCGCCGGGATGCGGTCGCGCAGATACAATTCAATCGGCCCCATGCCCGCAACAGCCTGACCGACGAAACCTCCGCCGAATTCGCCGACGCGGTTGAGCGGACATCTCGGGACGCTTCGATCCGGGTTTTGCTGATCCGCGGCAACGGCAAGGATTTCTGTCCGGGTGCCGATGTGAAGGCTTATCATGGCGATCCCGATGTTCAGGCGGGGCATGATGATGCCAGGCCCGAAGATTTCCGATCGAGCATTCTGCTCCATGAAATGCCCGCCGTCACGGTCGCCGCGATCCGGGGCGGATGCGCCGGGGCGGGGTTCGGATATGCGTGTGCGTGCGATATTCGCGTCGCCGACCGCAGCGCTCGTTTCAACACGGCGTTCCTCGATGTCGGGGTTGCGGGCGACATGGGCGTTCCCTGGTCGCTTCCCCGACTGATCGGCGCGGCGCGCGCGCGCGATCTGTCCTTTCTGCCGCGCAAGTTCGACGCCGCAGAGGCCCATGCGATCGGACTGCTGGCCAGGCTCTTCCCCGACGAAGTTTTCGAGGCCGAAGTCGAAGCTCTCCTTGCACGGCTCTGCGGAATGGCGCCGCTGGCGCTCCGGGGATTGAAGGCCAATTATCTCGCCGCCGAGAGAATGGATTTCGCGGATTATGTCGCGCTGGAGACGGAGCGCCATCTGGAACTGTTCGACAGCGAAGACAGGGCGGAGGCTTTCGCCGCCTTTGCCGAGAAGCGCCCCGGCAGGTTTCAGGGACGATGACGCCGGTCGCCGACAATGGCCGCGCGGACTATCGGCTGCGACAGGTCGCCTTCGCGTCGACCGATCTCGAGCCGGTGGCGGACGATTTCGAAGCCGTGTTTGGACTGAAAATCGCCTTCCGGGACCCCGAGATCATCCACTATGGCCTCAAGAATATCGTGATGCCGGCGGGCTCCGATTTCATCGAGGTGGTCCAGCCCGTTCAGTCGAACACCTCGGCCGGCCGCTATCTGGCGAAACGCGGTGAAGATGGCGGCTATATGGTCATCGTGCAGGCGGCCGACGCGCTGGCGCATCGCGCGCGTCTTCAAGCGGCGGGGGTCGAGATCGTCGATGTCATGGATGTCGAGGACCACCAATGTTCGCATATCCATCCGCGCGAGTTCGGGGGCATATTGGCGTCGATCGATTCCACGCCGATCGCTCCGGACTGGCGCGATGCCGATAGCCACTGGTATCCGGCGGGCGGCGCGAACTGGCCTGCGGCGCGCACCGCGGACGTTCAGGGTATCGCCGCCGTCGCGATCCAGTCGGCCGATCCCGTCGACACGGCGGGCCGCTGGTCGCATGTCCTCGCGGCGCCGCTCCGTGACGAGCCGCCGCGGATCGAGTTGCTGCGCGGTGCCGAGATTCGTTTCGTGACCCCGACCGACCGGCATGGACGGGGTATCGCCTATACCGCGCTTGCGATGCGCGAGCCGGGCCTCGCGATCGAGCGTGCCCGAAGCCGCGGGCTGCCGGTCGAGGACGGTGCCGTCCTGATTTGCGGCGCGCGTTTCCTGCCTGTGCCGATGATCGGGGAGTTGGGCTGACATGCATCCGTTCGTTCATGCCCGCGCGACGCCCGACAAGCCCGCCTATATCATGGCCGGTTCGGGCGAGGCGGTGAGCTATGCCGAACTGGAAGCGGCAGCCAACCGTGCAGCGCATCTTTTCCGCCGCCACGGCCTTCGCCGCGGCGACAATGTCGCGCTGCTGATGGAAAACAGCGTGCATTATTATCCCATCTTCTGGGCGGCGCAGCGTGCGGGTCTCTATCTTACCGGGATTTCGACCAGGCTGACGGCGGGCGAGGCCGAATATATCGTTCGCAATGCCGGGGCAAAGCTTCTGGTCACGTCCGCGGCGCTGAAGGCGGTCGCGCTTCCGCTGGCCGATCGGCTGGCGGACATCGCGCTCTATATGGCCGGCGGGATCGAGTCGCCCTTTCGGTCGTGGGAAGATGCCGTCGCGGCGATGCCTTCGGAGCCGGTGGCCGACGAATCGCCGGGCGCGCTGATGCTCTATTCGTCGGGAACGACGGGACAGCCGAAGGGCGTCAAGCATCCCTTGCCGACCGGCCCGATCGACGAGCCCAATTACCTCGTCGAATTGATGCTCACGCTCTACGGCGGTTCGCGCGACATGGTCTATCTGTCGCCGGCCCCGCTCTATCATGCCGCGCCGCTGTCCTGGTCGACGATCGTCCATCGTCTGGGCGGCACGGTGATCCTGATGGAGCGTTTCGACGAGGAGCGGGCGCTCGAATTGATCGACCGCTATCGCGTGACGCATTCGCAATGGGTGCCGACCCATTTCTCGCGGATGCTGAAGCTGCCGGAAGCTGTTCGGGCGCGATACGATATGTCGTCGATGGTCACGGCCATTCACGCCGCGGCGCCCTGCCCGGTTCCGGTCAAGGAAGCGATGATCGCGTGGTGGGGGCCGATCATCCACGAATATTATGGCGGCACCGAATCCTGTGGAACGACCCATTTGTCGACCGAGGAATGGCTTGTGAAGAAAGGCTCGGTCGGCCGCGCGCGGCTCTGTGAGGTCCATATCTGCAACGATGAAGGCGAACCACTGCCAGCAGGCAAAGAAGGACTTGTCTATTTCGCGGGCGGCAACGATTTCGAATATCATCTCGATCCGGAAAAAACGGCGGCAAGCCGCAACAGGCTGGGCTGGAAGACGCTCGGCGACATCGGGCGGCTCGACGAAGACGGCTATCTTTTCCTGACCGACCGCAAAAGCTTCACCATCATTTCGGGGGGCGTGAACATCTATCCGCAGGAGATCGAGAATCTGCTCGTCACGCACCCGAAGGTGGCGGATGCGGCGGTGATCGGCGCACCCGACGAAGATATGGGGGAGCGCGTGGTCGCGGTGGTGCAGCCGCTCGATCCCGCCGACGGCGGCGAAGCGCTCGCTGAGGAACTGAAGCTGTTTTGCCGCGCGAGCCTCAGTGGGCTCAAGGTGCCGCGGCAAATCGATTTTCGGGACGAACTGCCGCGCCAGCCTACCGGAAAACTCTACAAGCGCCTGCTTCGCGACGAATATCGGCAACGCGCCGACCAGGCGGCGACGGCAGGGACGTAGCAGATGATGTCGGACTCTTTTCTCAGCCATGCCGGAGCCGATCGGGACGCGAGCCGTCTGGTGGATCTTGCGCGTCTGGAACAATGGCTCGACGATGCCGGCGTCGGATCGGGGCCGCTGGAAAATGTCGTGCCTCTGGCGGGGGGAACCCAGAATATCCTGCTGGCGTTCGACCGCGAGGGCGAGCGTTATGTTCTTCGCCGACCGCCGTTGTTTCCCCAATATGACGGAAATGCCACGATCCGGCGCGAGGCGCGCTTTCTGACCGCGTTGCGCGGCAGCGATGTTCCGCACCCGCCGATCGTCGCCGATTGCCCCGATCACGACGTGCTGGGCGCATCCTTTTTCGTGATGAAGCGGATCGACGGCTTCAACGCGCATGACCGTCTGCCGCCCCTTCATGCCGAAAGCGCGCGCATCCAGCGCGCGATGGGCTTCGCGCTCATCGACGGCATCGTGGCGCTCGGCCGTATCGATCCCTTTGCGGTGGGCCTCGGCGATATCGGTCGGATCGACGGCTATCTCGATCGCCAGGTGCCGCGCTGGCTGAAGCAACTCGACGACTATCGGCAGTATGAAGGATGGCCGGGTGCGAGCGGTCTGCCGGGCGTCCAGACGGTCGCCGACTGGCTCACGGCCCACAAGCCGGAGGGTTTCACGCCTGGCATCGTGCATGGCGACTATCATCTCTCCAACGTCATGTTTCGCCCCGATGGCCCCGAACTGGCGGCCATCGTCGATTGGGAACTCGCGAGCATTGGAGATCCGCTGGTCGATCTCGGCTGGGTGGTGGCGACCTGGCCCGGTGCCGAAGGCCCGGTTCCGGGCACGGTCGGCGCGCATCCGTGGATCGGTTTTCCAACGGCCCAGGAACTGGTCGAGCATTATGGACGCAACAGTCCACGCGATCTGTCGCACATCCGCTGGTACGCGGTGCTTGGATGTTTCCGGCTCGGAATATTGGTCGAGGGAACGCATGCGCGGTCGTTTGCGGGCAAAGCCGATCCTGCCATTGGCGATCGCCTTCATGCGCAGGCGGCTTTCCTTTTCGATCGCGCATCGAAACTGATCGCGGGTAACCCTCCGCTTTCCACTATCGATTGAGCAAAGGCCGCCGAAGGGCAAAACTCACGATATATTTACTTACTCATATATGTAACATGGAGGTAGATTTGGGCTGGGACTTTGAAACCGATCCTGATTTTCAGGCGGAACTCGACTGGATGGCGGCGTTCTTGCGCGAAAAGGTGGAGCCGCTCGACCATGTACTCGACAATCCCTATGATGTGACCAACCCGCGAAACATCAGGTTGGTCCGTCCGCTGCAACAGCAGGTGAGGGATCGCGGACTGTGGGCCTGCCACCTGGGGCCCGAACTCGGCGGCAAGGGTTTCGGGCAGGTCAAGCTCGCGCTGATGAACGAGATATTGGGCCGGTCGAAATTCGGATCGGTAGTCTTCGGATGCCAGGCTCCGGACACCGGCAACGCGGAAATCCTCGCGCATTACGGCACACCCGAGCAGAAGGACCGCTTCCTGAAACCGCTCCTCGAGAATGAGATCGTCTCCTGCTTCTCGATCACCGAGCCGCAGGGGGGCGCCGATCCGACGCTGTTCACGACGAAAGCGGTCGAAACGGACGGTGAATGGGTAATCGACGGCGAAAAATGGTTCGCCTCGAACGCAAGCTGCGCCGCCTTCTTCATCGTCATGGCGGTCACCGATCCCGACGCACCGCGCCACGAGCGGATGTCGATGTTCATCATTCCTGCGGGAACGCCCGGCCTGGAGATCGTCCGTGACGTCGGCCATGTCGGCGAGAAGGTTCCGATGCATGCCTATCTGCGCTTCAATGGCGTCAGGGTTCCGGCCGGGAACATGCTCGGGAAGCGCGGACAGGCGTTTGCGGTCGCGCAGACGCGGCTGGGCGGAGGCCGGATCCATCATGCGATGCGGACGCTCGGCGAGGCGCGCAAGGCGTTCGAAATGATGTGCGAACGTGTCGTGTCGCGGCGGACGCGCGACGGTCTGCTCGCCGAAAAACAGACCGTGCAGGAGAAGATCGCCGATAGCTGGACCGAACTCGAGCAGTTCCGCCTGCTCGTCCTGCGCACCGCGTGGCTGATCGACAAATATCAGGACTATCGGATGGTGCGGAAGGATATCGCCGCCGTGAAAGCGGCAATGCCGCGCGTGCTGCACGATGTTGCGAGCCGGGCGCTGCATTTGCACGGCTCGCTTGGCGTGAGCCATGAAATGCCCTTCATGGACCAGATCGCCATGTCCTATGTCCTCGGGCTCGCCGACGGACCGACGGAAGTGCACAAGGTCACGGTCGCGCGGCAGATTCTGCGCGACGTCGTGCCGTCGACGGACCTGTTTCCCGCCTATCACATCCCGCGGCTGGAAGCGGAGGCGCGTGCGCTGGTGGGGGAGGTCTGATGGCGCAGGTCGCGACGATCGTCACGCTCGATATCCTGCCCGACAAGGACGCGGAGTTCCGATCGATTATCGAAGCGATGATTGCGGACGTCCGGGCGAACGAGCCCGACACCTTGCTCTATTGCCTGACGCGCGACGCCGAGGGCGGCCGCTACCGCATGCTCGAAATCTATGCGTCCGCGGATGCCGCCGTGGCGCATGGCAAGCGCGAGACGATCCGCGCGCGAGCGCGGCTCATTGGCCCATGCCTTGCCACGCCCGTCACGATCGAGAAACTGGAAGGCATATTATGATCGCAAATTATCACTATGCCGCGGCGGGGAAAGGCTGATGCGCGCGGTTGTCCTCCGAAACGGCGAACTCATCGTCGCCGAGCAACCCGAACCGGCTCCGGGTGAAGGTCAGGTGCTCGTGCGGACCCGCACCTGCGGGATCTGCGGCACCGATCTGCACGCACGCCATCATCTGGCCAATTTCCTGGATGGGATGACGCGCTCGGGCTCTCACCTGCCGACCGATCCCAGGGCGGATGTCGTGTTCGGGCATGAGTTTTGCGGGGAGATACTGGATCATGGTCCGAACACGGACCAGCGGCTCGCGCCGGGGACGCTGGTGGTCGGCCTGCCCTATATAACCGGACCTGCCGGCGCGGAATATGTCGGCTATTCCAACCGCTTCCCCGGCGGGTTTGCAGAGCGGATGGTATTGACGGAACGTCTGCTGTTTCCCGTCGGCAACGGATTGTCGGCCGATCACGCCGCGCTGACCGAACCCTTCGCGATCGGCGAGCATGCCGTGGCGCGTGCGCGCGTCCCCGAAGATGCCCGTATCATGGTCGTCGGCTGCGGTCCCATCGGTCTTGCCGTGATCGCGGCGCTCAAGGCTCGCGGGCTGGGCCCGGTGATCGCCATCGACTTTTCACCGGCGCGGCGCCGCTTCGCGGAGGCGATGGGGGCGGACATCGTTGTCGATGCTGCTGACGAGACGCAGGCGTCCGTCTGGGCGCGGATCGGCAACAGGAAGCAGCGCGCGGTTGCGTTCGAATGTGTCGGCAGGCCGGGCGTCGTACAGCATATCATCGAAGAGTTGCCGCGTAACGGATTTGTCGTCGTCGTCGGCAACGTCCTGGAACCGAGCTCGATCGATCAGGTGATCGCCTTCAACAAGGAAATCGATATCTGCTTTGCGCAGAATTACACCTCGGGCGAATTCCGCTCCACGCTCGACAATATCGCCGAGGGTCGGATCGACGTGACACCCGTCCTGACCGGAATCGTGCCGCCCGAAGGGGTCGCAGCTGGTTTCGATGCGCTCGCGGATCCCGAGAAACATGCCAAGATCATCGTGAGCTTTGACGTGCCGGCGCCTGACATTTCGGGTCACATATCCGCTTGAGCGAGCGTTATCGATGCATTTTGAGGTATTGATTGTGGGCGGCGGTCACGGCGGTGCGCAGGTTGCGGTGATGCTGCGGACGCAGAAGTTTGCGGGGAGCATTGCGATTGTCGGCGACGAGCCGGAGCTTCCCTATGAGCGCCCGCCCTTGTCGAAGGAATATTTCGCGGGCGAGAAGGAATTCGAGCGCATCCAGCTGC